>JAEUKL010000168.1 GCA_016793005.1 Rhodospirillaceae bacterium
CTGGGGTTTGATGACCAGGGAATTGAGATCGCGTCCGCAAATTCACCGGTGATGAAATTGTTTTTCAGATATTGCGCCAGCTGCACAGGCCTGATTTCCATTGTCACGCCGACATTGGCCAAATCCGCCGCGACTTGTTGATAGGCCGCCAAGGTTGCGCTGTTGGTGCCCGACATTTCCATGACGAACTTAAAGCCCTTGGGGTAGCCGGCCTCGGCCAGCATTTTTCTTGCCTTTGCCGGGTCGAAATCAAACATGGGCAATGCTTCGTTATAGCCAAGCACATCGCGCGCAGCAGGTTGGTTGGCAGGAACCGTTTTGCCCTGATAGATCACATCAACAATCGGCTGGCGGTTAACCGCATAATTCAATGCCCGGCGCACGCGCACATCCTGCAAAGGGCCTTCGCGCGTGTTGACCAGGGAAATGCCCGCAACACTGCCGTCGCGCCAACTGACGCCCTTACCGCCCGCCGCCTCCAACCCTTGAATATCATCGGGGCCCAAACCAACCGCGACATCCGCCCGCCCCGAAATCACCGCCTGCACGCGCGACGTCGCTTCGGGCAGGGTCAGAATTTCAAGCACGGCTTCTTTGGGCTTACGCCAGGATTTTTCAAAAGCCTTTAACGTGGCTTTGTTCGGCTCCCACTTCTCGACCGCAAAGGGGCCGGTGCCTACGGGCGTTTTCGAGAACTCTTCTGTGCCCAAACGCAGGAAGGATTCGGACTCCGGCATCAGCAGTATCGTGGCATAGCGCGGAAAGGTCGGAACCGGTGTTTTGGTGACGATATCGACCGTGAAGTCATCAACCACCGCCGCCGACTCAAGCGGCGGCAGATCGCGCAAAATGTTGTCGGTCGGGCGCGACCCTTTCGCAAGGTAGTTGACGTTGGCCGCCACATCGCGAGCTGTAAAGGGTTTGCCGTTCGAGAACAGCACGTCCTTGCGCAGCTGGAAGCGCCAGGTTTTAGCGTCGACATTCGACCACGACACCGCCAGCCACGGCATCAACTTGCCGTCAGAACTTAAGCGCGTCAGGCCATCATAAATTGCCGATGTCGTTGTAATGGTGGGCGTTGCAGACGTGGCGTACGGATTGCCCATCTGTGGTGGCAGCACCGTGCCGGCCATGCGGATCGTCCCTTCGACGGCTGAGGCCGCACCCGAGACGCATAAGGCGGCAACCAGAACAACGCTGCGCAGCATAATCGGCATGGACGACTCACACTGGTTATGAAATATGCGGGTATGACATATGCACTCACGGCACGGCATGGTGTGCATAAGCTAGACGAAGATGATGGCTGAGGAAACACAAGCTATGCGTGGTGCGGCGTTTCTGGATCGCGACGGCGTGATCAACATCGACAGCGGCTTTGCACACCGCAGTAGCGACATCGCCTGGGTTGACAGCGTATTTGAGGCCGTACAAGCCCTGAACAGTCACGGCTTGTTCGTGTTTGTCGTAACCAACCAGTCAGGCGTTGCGCGAGGATTGTACACCGAACAGCACGTGCAGGATTTGCACGCCTGGATGGCCCTGGAGTTCACGTCGCGCGGCGCACAGATTGATGATTTTATGTATTGCCCGCACCACCCCGACAGCGCGATCACCACATACCGGCAGGTGTGCGGCTGCCGCAAACCCGCACCGGGAATGCTGCGCGAATTAATGCAGAAATGGCCCGTGGACCCGGGCCGCAGTTTTATGATTGGTGATCGCGGCACCGATCTGCAGGCCGCTGCGGCCGCCGGCGTAGCGGGGCATCTGTTTGCCGGCGGCAATCTTAAAACCTTTGTGGATGCGATCCTAAAACCATCATCCCGCTAGGCCATCGCGGATCCCGTACAGCAGCACACCCGTCGCCACCGACACGTTGAGCGATTCCGCCGTGCCATGCATGGGAATATGCACGATGGTGTTACACGCCTTGGTAATGGCGGGGGACAACCCGCTTTGCTCGGTCCCCATTACAGCCAGCACAGGTTTTGTGTAGGTGGTTTTGCGGTAATGGCTTGAACCTGAAGCCGCAGCCCCCACCACACTGCCGGGCCAGCGTTTGAGCAACGCCAGAAAATCCGCTTCGCTACCTTCATAGATCGGCACATGAAAGATCGAGCCCGTGGTGGCGCGCACGCTTTCCGTCGCGTACGGATCGCAACTGGGCCCCACCAGCAGCACGCCGCACGCACCGACAGCATGGGCGGTGCGGATAATCGTACCCAAGTTGCCGGGATCACGAACGCGGTCTAACGCAACAAACACATCACCTGTTGAAGGCGCAATTTTGTCGAAGGAAGCGCGGCTGGTGGGAAATGCAGCCGCTACGGCTTGTGGGTTCTCTCTCTGCGTAATCTTCGCCATCACTTCAGGCGTCACGGCGATCACCATGCCACCGGCCTTCAAGCATGATTCCCGCAAGGGCTCACTGACCTTGCCGTCGATAGCGGCCACAATGCGAGGGGCAGCGCCCGCCGCCAGCGCATCTTCAGCCGTGCGCGCGCCCTCGGTCAGGAAAAGACCGTGCTCGTGCCGGTATTTCTCCTGACGCAAGCTTGCAAGCAGCTTGACCGTGGCATTGCCGAGGCTGGTGATCAGCATCGTGGGCAGCTTTACTGCACGCGCTTCACGCGGAACGATTTGTTGCTGCCGTCCAATGACAAGTAATAAACGCCGAGCGTGCCGCTTTTGATTTTAACGCGAGCGCCATTGGAAACGCGCAAGCTCGATGCTTCGACCTGACGCCACACCTGGCCGTTTTCCAGGGTAAAGGTGCTGTAGCCGGCCTGGTCAGTGCGCACGGACGTGACTTTAAGTACCAGCTCATCGGGCGGCAGTTCATTTTCGGCGATGCGTTTTTTGACAGCTAGGTCCTTTTCCCCAAACCTGGCTTCGGGTGTAACGGGGGCCGCAGGCGCGACCGGGGCAGCCGGTTGGGCGGCTGGCGTAGCCGGCGTTGCTGGCACGGCGGCGCGGGGTGCTGTCACCGATGGCGCGCCCAGGGTATCGACGATCCGGTCATAGCAGAATGCGCGCGTCGTAATATCGGGCGTCGTACGACAGGCCCTCAGCCGTGCGGCCAAGTCATCGCCGTCCGCAGCCATAGCTGCGGTTGCCATAATCACACCTACCGCAAGACCGAGCCCGCACCGCACCAGACCGGTTTTCCACATCCGCTTCACCTGAGCCGTCCCCTCTTTCTTCGCCGCATTCTCGACTGCCCCACACTAGCCTGATTGCACGCAGGACGCCATGCGCCGCAACAACATGCGTCGCAACAATGTGAGGGGGCTGTGCTAAATCCGCATCCTGTATCTGCGCTTCAGTTAAGGGTAGACTGGAGCAAACACCGCGTAGGACCCGCCGCCAAGAGGTTCGCCGCCGGGCCGGGAGGTTGCAATCATGCTGATAAACTGCATCGCGTACATGGATGGACGCAAGATCGCCGATATCCCCATCAGCGAGATTCACAATTACCTGCGCCAGGAAGACTGCTTTGTTTGGGTGGCGCTGAAAGACGCAACCGCAGCGGAAATGCAGGACATGAAACGCCAGTTCAATTTGCATGAACTGGCGGTGGAAGATGCACTGGTGGGCCACCAGCGCCCCAAGATCGAGGAATACGCTGATTGCCTGTTCACGGTCATCAAACTGGTGGAGATGGTGAACGGCGAGCCCCAGGTGGGCGAAGTGGCCATTTTCGTTGGCGAAAATTACATCCTGTCGGTGCGACGCAACAGTAGCGCCGGTTTCCTGGGCGTGCGCGACCGCTGCGAGCGTGAACCGCACCTTTTGAAACATGGCTCGGGTTTTGTGCTGTACGCGCTGATGGATTCAGTCGTCGACCGCTACTTTCCGATTATCGACACATTTGAAACAGAACTGGAAGAAATCGAGGCGGACATCTTCGTACAGGGCAAAGCGCGGCCCAATATCGAGCGCCTGTATGCGCTGAAACGAAAAGTGATGGTGCTGCGTCATGCGGCTGTGCCGCTGCTGGAAGCCGTCAGTAAACTTTATGGCGGGCGCGTACCGGCCGTTTGCATGAGTACACAAGAATACTTCCGCGACGTGTACGACCATTTGGTCCGCATCTCGACGTCCATCGACGGTGTGCGCGACACCATCGCCATCGCCATGCAGGTGAATTTATCAGTGGTCACCATCGACGAAACCGACGTGACCAAACGCCTGGCGGCCTGGGGCGGTATTTTTGCGGCTGCGACAGCCTTGGTGGGGGTCTGGGGCATGAACTTCGAATTCATGCCCGAGCTGAAGTGGGAGTACGGCTACCCCATGGCGATCGGGCTTATCATTTTGGTGTGCGTGGTGCTGTATTACCGGTTCAAACGTGCCGGCTGGTTATAGCCAACCACATTGCCTTCAGGCGTTATGCGTTAACTAAAAGGGCCTGCGCTGTCCAAGCGTCAACGCCGCCACTGCGGACAATAATATTGATCGCATCGGTTCGGCTGCGGGCGCCGATCTTGCGATAGATATTCCGGATATGAACTTTTACCGTCGCATCCTGAAGTCCCAGGGCTTGTGCGATGGTTTTGTTGGTATCACCGCCAACCACACGCGTTAAAACTTCGGCTTCGCGTGCGCTCAACTTCACCGCCTCACTGGCTGGGCCCTGGGTGATGTTGCCAGCGTTCATGGGCGCGGCCTCGACCATGGCCGGCGGTACATAGACGTCACCGGCCAGCACTAGGCGCAATGCAGTGATCATCGCTTGGCGTGATGTCGTTTTCGGAATGTAGCCATGTGCGCCGGCGCGCAAGGCGGCGCCGATCAGTCCGCGCTCGACAAAGCCCGAGATAATGACGGTGCGCGTTGTTGGAAACGACGCCTGAACCTTACGCAGACCCGTCACGCCGTTCATGCCGGGCATATCCAGATCGAGCAGCAGCAGGTCCACCGGCGGCGTAGTCCCTGCGTACACCAGCGCCGCATCCAAGGTTTCGGCTTCATCAATCTGCATGTCGTCATCGAGAAGCATCAGGTACTGCTTCAAGCTCTCGCGGACAATACCGTGGTCGTCGGCGACAACTGCTCTCACACGCGCGATCCTCCGATGACGTTCAACACGCCAAGGCCGCGCGCCTGCAAGGGCGGCGGCGCAATGGCAGCCATGAAATATTTGATTGTAAAACTTGCTGATGAAGCCGCGGGTCATGCAACCAAAACCAGAATTACACGGCTTCACAAGTCTGTGATGCACGCCGTGAGATTCTGTTGTTCGTCGGGCGCACTGAAAGCGGGCCCACAGCAGCACAAATATGGTGGTTCTTTTACCATAGGGTTAGCGCTCAACAGCCAGCAATCAGACCTTCGGAAAGGCTGTCGCCTTCAAGACCAGCGCGATCAACTCGCCCTGACGCGAGGTGCCGGTCTTCGCTGAGATGGATTTCAACTGCGTTCGCACCGTGTGATGGCTAAGGCCGTATCTGGTTGCGATCTCTTCGATCGACGAACCGCCGGCAAGGGCATTTGCGATTTTCGCCTCGGCCGGCGTCAATCCGAACAGACTTTGCAACACGGGGTTCAGTTCGGCATGGCGGGCCGGATCACGGATCATCAAGAGCGCTGTTGCCGTTGGCGCCGACGATGGATTGAAAGCAGCCTGATAGGGCGACACCAACACCGACAACGGAAACTGCTCGGCGCGCGGGATCGACAGGAAGCCACCCGGCACGCCTGCCTTTGACGCCGCCGTCATGACTGCATCCTTGATCAGGCGCTGCAGCCGCAGCGCAGTACGCACGTGTTGCGTGGTCACTGCGCCGTCGACAACACGCAGCGCATCATTCGTCCGCAGAAGCGTTTCGGCTTCTTCGTTGGCGTGCACCAGCCGCGCGTTGGCGTCGACAAGCAAAACCGAGAGGCCTTCCTCTTCAGGCAGCTTCAAAGCCTGGAGCGGCATGTCGGGATCGGTCATCTTCTGGCGCAGTTGAAGAGCCCGCTGTAAATGCGGCAGGACGGCGCCTAAGTGGTCTTGGGACGCCTGACTAAACGCCGGCTGATGGCGCCCCCGATGCACGCCGATCAAGCCCACTTGATCCTGGCCCAGAGGCAGCACCGAGCCGATCAGCTGGAACATGTCGATCTTGCGGAGGAAGTCCTGATAGAACTCGGTCTTCTCAAGCTGGCTGTCTGAAATCAGCGTCTGCCCCTGGATGACGCCGCCCATGCCCGAAGCCATGCCGAGATTTGCCCAGACATCTTTCTTGTGAAAGTACGAGACATAAGCCTGGTCGCTCGCGTCATCCATGTTGGCGGTGCGGCTGAGCAATTGCACCACGCCAGACTTCGTATTGCGCACTTGAATGGATGTACTGTTGGTGCCGCAAAACGCCGCGATCTCGCTGGCGATGCCGCTCCACAAGCTGGGATCCATCACCGCCGCGTAAATGCGTTCAACCAAGCTTGAGAACTGCGCGACGTCGCTAACCTTCGGCATGCACTACCATTGTGGGCCCCATAGTCGCTGATGACACCCTTTGGCGGTGCGTCAGAAGATTCGTCATATTGTCCGATCAACATTGCTAGATCAGACTTTGAATGCTGATCAAAAGGTACAATCGGAGGCTTAGGAAAAGATAGTCTTTATGCACAAAACGTATGCATAGATCGCATGATGGAATTATATTTGATGCAAATCTAGGCAAATAAATAAACTTTAAACTGCATTATAGTAAATAAGCTATTTTAAATACGTTACCATTTGCCGTGGCGCAGTTCTAGTCTGGCCCAGTAGCGTGAATCAGATTCTTTATAAAACTCATAGTTGAGTTCATCGGGCCCCGTAATCGCCGAAAATTCAATACCCCGAACGATCATTGCAATGGCGTGAATTCACCACACATGATTTGCGGGTCGCGATTTAACCCACCATAACGAACGCCCCCATGCGCAAGCGGCAAGGCCGTGAGCACCCAAGGCAGTAAGCACCCAAGACAATGAGCACCATGGTTGTTAACAACACCGCGCGAGACCGCTTTGAGCTGATCGAAAACGAGGCCCTGGCCTACGCGGCCTACCAGCACCGCGGCGGCAAGCTGTTCATCACCTATGTTGAGGCCGCAACAGCGTTGCGCGGCACCGGGGCGGCGGGACGATTGATGGAAGGCGTTGTGGCCGCCTTACGCCATGATGGAATCAAGGCGGTCCCGATCTGCGGCTATGCCGTATCATGGTTTCGCCGCCATCCGGAGCACGCGGACGTGCTCGCCGCTTAAAAAACCGCAGCCCTAACCCGGAATGAAGACCTGCTTGTACTGCTCGATATTCAGCGGGAACGAGCGGGAACGGGCTTTTAGAATTGCTTCCTTCAGCTTTGCGGGCGTCACGGGCTTGACGAGGTAACTGCTGACATCCAGTTGCTTGGCGATCATGACGGTCGCCTCGTCCCCGGACATCGTCAAAAGCACAAACGGGATGTCGGGTCTGACATTCGGCACAATGCCGACGCGAATGCCCTGCAAGAGCTGAAGGCCGTTTCCCTCAGCCATCGAGTAATCACTCACAATGCAATCGACCACACTGGTTGAACTGCGGAGGTAGCCGTAAACCTCGCGACCACTGGAAGCTCGCGTGACCTTACGAACGCCAAACGACTTCAATATCGCTTCCACAAAATCCAGAAATGAAGGTTCGTCATCGACGGCCAGGATATGCAAATCCTCGATACGGTGGACGGAAGAATAGCTGGGTTCAGTCATTGCTAAGCTTTGTGATGATTGGAGCCTGATAAATCAGAACTTAATTCGGCGACATAGCGTTCAATTGCCTGTTTCGCATAAACCAGATTACGTTCAAGTAGATTTGACGTCAAAACGACTGTTTCAGAGTCCATCGTTTCGACTTCGATCTTGCGCGCCAGGGCGCTCACACTGACGGCGCCGCATTGCGACGCAATGCCGCTGATTTTGTGGGCCACTCTCTTGACTGCACTTGCATCTCCTTCTTGGACAGCCGCGTTCAGCTCTGCAACCGCATCATGGAGCGCAATGACCGTCTTAGGTAACAGTTGAGCAAGAGTTTCGTTGCCTAAAACCGCCCGCAGTTCCTCAAGAACGGAAGGGTCAAATGCGAATTCATTTTGCGCGGGCGTCGGCAAAGCCGCGGCGTTTGGCGGGGCGCTGTGCTGACACGACAGTTCCACGGACGGCGCAACCAGGGCAGCGATCTCGGCTGCAAGCACTTGCCAATCAATGGGCTTTGTCGCCACGACGTTACTGCCGGCCGACAAGTATTTGTGGTGGTTCTCGCTTATTGCATCTGCGGTCAGAGCGATGATGGGAACGTTCGCCGAGGGCCCTTCTCCGGCGCGTATGGCCGCAACAGCCTGCGGGCCGTCCATGGCAGGCATTTGCATGTCCATGAGAATGACGTCCCATGCCTTTTCATGTGCAGCTGCGACCGCTTCTGACCCATTACCGACAGCGCGAACGTCATGCCCCCACCGGCGCAGCATGGTTACAATTAAATGCTGAGTGATCGGGGTATCTTCTGCCAGCAGGATATTCAGGCGGGTGCCCCGCAGATACTCCGCAGCTAGGCGGACTTCATCTCCGGCGTGCGCCAGAACAGCGTCGGGATTGCCTTCGCGCAGAGGCAGCGTGAACGAGAACTTTGAGCCAACGCCCTTCTTGCTTTCGACACTGATGCTTCCGCCCATGATGCCGACCAGCCGTTGAGAAATACTCAAGCCAAGGCCGGTGCCGCCGAACTGCCGCGTCGTCGACGCATCTTCCTGTTCAAACTCTTTGAACAATCGGGCTTGCGCCTCGTCCGAGATGCCGACGCCCGTATCTTCTACCTCAATCGTGACCCAGGTCCGATCATCATCCGAGCGCGACGACTGAATACGACGCACAATCACGCGGCCCTGCGATGTAAACTTGATCGCATTGCTCATCAGATTGAACAGAACCTGCTGAATCCTTTTGGGGTCGCCGACAAAAATGTCGGTGACAGGCGCGGTAATATCAATTTCGAGAAGAATACCCTTCTGACTGGCGACCTGATCAAACAGCGATTTCGCATCTTCAAGAATCTGCGACAATTTGAAATCAACGCGCTCGAGCGAGAGGCGCCCGGCCTCGATTTTTGAGAAATCAAGAATATCGTTCAGAAGATTCAGGAGTGTCCGCGCACTTTTTGTAAGCATGCGGGTAATTTGCCTGTCCTCGGCCGATTGGTTACTCATCAACAGAAGATCGCACATGCCCATGATCCCGGTCATTGGGGTGCGCAATTCGTGACTCATGGATGCGAGAAACGCCGACTTCGCTTTGTTGGCGGCATCCGCCGTATCGCGTGCCAGGCGCTGCGCCGCGATGACGTATTTCGTTTGCCGCAGAACAACAATTCCGATGATCAACAGGAAAATAAAGCCCGCAAACTCGGTCAGACGCACAACAGTCGAGAACTGATTACGCCGCGCTACCTGCTGCTCAAGCTTAAGATTGTGGGTCGTATTAATTCTGCCGACAACCACACGGATTTCATCCATCACCGCCTTGCCGCGACCTTGCTTTACGATACTTAAAGCATCGTCTTTCTGGCCTTTCTGGGCCAGTTCAAGCGTCCCGCCAATGAGTGCAAGTCTCTGGGCGATCAAACTTTGAAGATAATCTATGTCGCGTTCGACAGCGGGGTCGCTGCGCCGCAAATCTTCCAAATACCCCTGAAGCTGCTTTAGATTTGAAAGAGCCGATGTGTACGGATCCAAGAACCGTTCGTCGTCCGTAAGAAGGTAGCCGCGCTGCCCCAACTCGGCATCTTGTAGCGTCGAGAGAATTTCCGCGGTTTCCAAAGCCCGCGTTTTGGTATCCAACGCGATATCCGCAATGACGCTGGTTTGCCGTTCGCCGAAAAAGCTTGCGGCCATCACCAGCAGCAACACCGCAAACACGACAACAAGAAACACCGGGCTGAATGGAAGCCGCTCTTCTTTGGCTTCGTCACGCGGTGATGGGTTTTGCGGCATCAGAACGGCCCTTCGGAAAGGCTATGAATAGCATGCGCTTTTTGCGAAGCCGAAAGCGTATCCGAATATCACCTGAACAAGCTGCTAAATATTGCGGCTTTGATCACAGGCCGCTTCAGAGCACCGCGCCCATTTAAACCGCCGATAGCAGACGGCACAGTCTCTGGATATGAAATGGTCACCGGCCGGCAAAAGACGAAACGGCACGCGCCGCGGTTCGACGATTTTGTGGGTTCAAAAATGTGAGGGCTTGAGAATGGGGGAGAGGTCGGATTCGAACCCCCACAGGCGCGCTTCGCGCGCCGTGATTTAACAGATTGTGGGTTCGAAAACCCAAACGCTTGAGAATGGCGGAGAGGGTGGGATTCGAACCCACGGTGCCCTTGCGGGCACGCCGCATTTCGAGTGCGGTACAATCGACCACTCTGCCACCTCTCCGCAAAGAATGAGGGTGTGGTCCTCTGGAAGGCGCGGAACCTAACCGAAGCGTCTGCATACCGCAACCGTTTGCGGCGCACGTTTTGCGCTAAATTTCACAAAAATTGAGCCCTAACGCTGTTTGATCGCACTTTGTATTGGCTCTGCTCGTTTGTTCCACGCTTGGGGTCCACTCTTTGGCCCCCGCTCCTTGGCCCCACTCTTTGGTCAGCGCGCAACCGCCCGACCGATGTCTGGTTGAGCATTGGTCCGGCTTGTGAAAAGCCTGAAGCCGACAACGCCCGCAGACGAACACGTTTATGATGCCGGGCGGACACCGTATCAGATGGGGAGCGCAGACATATGGAACACACGACGATTCGCGGCAAAATCCGCTACACCTCGAAAAAGAAAGAGATTTTGGACAAGATCCGCGGCGGCGAGAATTTCACCCTCACCATTCACACCGACGGCAGCCGTACATTGCGCGCCCATTGCGCTATTGATGAAAACAGCCCGCGCGTGTTGCGCGATTGCATTCAGCGCTACGACAAAAACTGGGGCCCGACATCGGCCTTCAACCAACTGACCGTGGATGAAGAGTTCGTAGGTTCGGCCTGGTACCACTTTACCGACACCTATGCCGAGTGCGAAGGCTTCAACGTGCGCGAAGGCCGCTATTCGTACCGCATGGAATACGACCGTCGGCCCGCCACCTTCGGCTCGCACCCGATCCAGGCCGACGCCATGCACTGCCGCAACTACGATCTGTCCAAAGGCCCCGGCCAGCAGACTACGCACTTTTACCTGATGACATCGTTCCATCATCGCGGTGCTGACGGCCCAATGCTGTTAAAGCGCCCGGCGGGCATGTTGCTTACATACGTCGGCGATGAAAAAATTACCGTGGGCGCAGGTACGTTCGATGCGCACCACTTCCGCATCGGCAAGAACGATGACGATGCCTACATGGGCACCGACATTCACCCGCCGTACCATTTGTGGACCAGCACCGACGGCAATTACATCATGTATAAATCGTACTGCACGGGCTACATGCAGACGTTTTATGAATTGGTGGAACTGGAGCAGTCGAAAAACTTCATCCTGTAATCGGACGCGCTGATCCGGCTGTGCCTTCGCCATTCGTCGTTGGACTTTGCGTGGGGGCACAGCTGTGCAGCATATCTTTGTAGTGATCGCGCACGCGTTCCAGGTTCATGCGGTTTAAGAACGACGAATAGGCGATATACGACAGCAAGAATCGTAAGTCGCGCGCCCACGGCGGCAGGAATTTCGGGAACACGCATAGCCCTTGCGCCGCCAATGCCGTAATGGCGGGCATATCTTCGATGTCCATCTTGCCGGCAAACAACAGGCGAATGCAGTCCACGCGCGTTTCCTGAACCGCGATGCGCAGGAAGTTGTGCACGCGCACGACACCTTCCAGATACACCGAATCTTTCGTAAATGGCGCGCCGCCCGTCAGCACGCCGCCGCGAAACACGCGCCGTGCGTTTTCAAACGCCTGCGTTTTGTCGTGCGTTTTGTCTTTAAAGAAGCGGTAGATCTGCAAAAAGTCTGCGCCATCCATCGACATTTGAATCGCGAGCACGCGATCAGCAAGCCGCAACATGCGCGAGGGGTCCATGGCGCCAGAGATGAGCTCAGCAAACACCGCCAGCCCTTCCTGCGTGCGCGTCGTGCCGGGGTGACCGGCCGCCAGAATCGGAAATGCCGTTTGGGCCGCGCCGTTTAGTGAGGTCCCTGCATGCACAAAGGCTTCGTGCTGCACCAGTTGCGCGATATCGCGGTCCGAGAACGCCGCATCGGCGCGCAGTTTGATGTACTTAGAACCGGCCAAAGCTTTGGCCGACAAGTGCTCGGCAATTTCGACGCGCGGCGACTGGTCGCCGAAGTGACGATTCAAAATGGCCTGCATGCGCGGCTGCATCTGCGCGGCCGTGATGCTGGGCAATTCACCTTTGGCGTTCAGGTTCAGTTCAAGGTTGGAATAGGCACTCAGCACGTAGTCCAGCATGCGCGCGAGATCCAACGGGCGCACATCGCAGTTCATCAGCTCGGTCTGGGGCGAGCCATACAACTGAAGCGAATGGCGGTGAAAATCCCTGGTCCCCAACCCCGCCAGCATGGCGGCAGCGGTGTCGATGGTGTCAGCCGTCCGGCGCAGCCAGTCGTGCACCGGGCCGGTGCCGTCGATTTTGGCGCGCGCATCCTTGATGGCCTCGCGCACCGGGCCGGCATCCAGGGGCTGGTAAGTCACGTCGGGCAGTTCGGTTTCGCCTGTCTCGAAGAATCGGGCCTGGGCTTCGGGGGGCCAGGCGACGGCGCGCAAGATTCGCACCGGCTTTTCGGCCTTGCGCAACAGGTTAGCAGCCCCCTGCAAACGCTCGATTTCGGCCTCGGTCAGGCGCTCGGAGGCCAGGCGGGGGGCCGAATCATCCATTATTAGTGTTCCATATCCGCGGCGGGGGCGCCTTTTCGGGCACTTTACGAGGGAAAATCATATTTATTTACAACGTATTAATTGATTTTCTTAAAGCGCTGGCCGGGCATTGACTCAAAGCAACGCCCAGTATATTCACCCCCATCGGTCGCGGGCCTGATGAGGCCCGCACTTTTCGTTTGAGCTTAAGGTTACGGCCATGTTCGCAGTTATCAAGACAGGCGGCAAACAGTATCGCGTCGCCAAAGATGATGTCCTCGCCATCGAGAAAGTCGCAGGGGACGCTGGCGCTGTTGTCGTGTTCGACAACGTGCTGATTTTAGGCGGCGAAGTGGGCAAGCCCCAGGTCGACGGTGCGCAGGTGACCGGCACGGTCGTGCGCCAGTTCCGTGATGACACCGTCATCATCTTCAAGAAGCGCCGCCGTAAGCACTATCGCCGCCGCAACGGTCATCGTCAGCATCTCACATTAGTGAAGATCACCGACATGGGCAAAGGCATCGCCGCTCAAGCGACCGCTGCCGCCGCGACGGCCGCTCCGGCCAAGAAGCCGGCTGCGAAGAAAGCAACCAAGAAGGCGGCTGCCGCGGCCTAATGGCCCGCGTCGCTTGTTTGTAAGGAGTTAGGCAATGGCACATAAGAAATCCGGCGGTAGTTCCAAGAACGGCCGCGATACCCGTGGCAAACGTCTGGGCATCAAAAAGTTCGGCGGTCAGCATGTTTTGGCTGGCAACATCATCGTGCGCCAACGCGGCACGAAGTGGCACCCCGGCAAGAACGTCGGCCTGGGCAGCGACTACACCATTTTCTCGTTGATCGAAGGCAAAGTCAGCTTCAAGACCGCTGCTAAAGGTCGCGTGCTCGTTTCTGTCGACCCGGCAGCGTAAGCAGACAGCTTTCGCTTTCGTCCGGTTTCCGGCATTCAAGTTTGGAAGGGGAATGGGACGACCATTCCCCTTCTTTCTTTTTGTAGCGTCGTCATGAAGTTTCTCGACCAAGTCAAAATCTACTTACGCGCGGGCGATGGCGGCAACGGCTGCGTCGGATTCCGGCGCGAAAAGTTCGTCGAGTTCGGCGGCCCCGACGGCGGCGATGGCGGACGCGGCGGCGACGTGATTTTTGAAGCGGCGCGCAATCTCAACACGCTGATTGATTTTCGCTACCGCCAGCACTTCAAGGCCGAGCGCGGCCAGGATGGTGCGGGGCGGAATTGTACGGGCAAAAGCGGCGAAGACCTGATCATCAAAGTGCCCGTGGGCACCGAGATCATGGCCGAAGACCATGAAACGGTTTTGGCCGACATGAACGAAGACGGCCAGCGCTTTGCAATTCTGGAAGGCGGCAACGGCGGTTTCGGTAACCAACACTTCAAAGGCCCCAGCAACCAGGCCCCCGAATACGCCAAGCCCGGCCAGCAGGGCGGCGAAATGTGGGTGTGGCTGCGGTTGAAGTTGATCGCGGATGTGGGTTTGGTGGGGCTTCCCAATGCAGGCAAATCCACATTCCTGTCTGTGACGACGCGTGCACGGCCCAAGATCGGCGATTATCCCTTCACCACCATTCACCCCAACCTGGGTGTCGCGAAGGTGAGTGACTTTGAATTTGTGATCGCCGATATCCCCGGCCTAATTGAAGGCGCCCACGAAGGCGCTGGGCTTGGTGATCGTTTCTTGGGCCATATCGAGCGCTGTTCAGCCTTGCTGCATTTGGTCGACGGCACGCAAGAAGATGTGGCCGAGGCCTACAAAATCGTGCGCCGCGAACTGAAGGCCTACGGCGCAGGCCTGGCGCGCAAAAAAGAAATCGTCGTGCTGAACAAGTGCGATGCACTGGACGAAAAGACCAAAAAGAAGCGCGCGGCTGCACTGGCCAAGGCGAGCCGCAAAAAAGTCCTCACCATGTCGGGCGTCTCGGGCCAAGGTCGCGACGAAGTGATGGGCCTTCTGGCCGATCTGGTACGTGCGCGGAACAAGGCCGAGATCGCTGAACAAGACGCCGACGCCAACGGACCCTGGCAGCCATGAACCCCGTTTCGCATTTGCGCGGCGCCCGACGGATTGTGGTGAAAATCGGTTCGGCGCTTCTGGTGAACGACGCCACTGGCGAACTGCATCATCCCTGGCTGGAATCCTTGGCCGACGATGTGAACGCCTGCATCAAACGCGGCCAGGAAGTTGTGATCGTTACATCGGGCGCCATCGCCATCGGGCGTGGGCCCTTGGGCATGCGCGGCAAAAAGCTGCGGCTTGAAGAAAAGCAGGCCTGCGCCGCCACCGGCCAGATGCGCTTAACACAGGCGTATCAAAACGTGCTGGAACGCCACAACATCACGGTCGCCCAAGTCCTGGTGACGATTGACGACACCGAAAACCGCCGGCGGTTTTTGAATGCGCGCAGCACGCTCGACACATTGCTGAAGCTGAAAGCGGTGCCCGTCATCAACGAGAATGACACCGTTGCGACCGCCGAGATCCGATTTGGCGACAACGACCGCTTGGCCGCACGTGTGGCGCAAATGATCGGCGCAGATACGCTGGTGCTACTGTCGGACATCGACGGGCTTTATTCTGCCGATCCGCGCACCAATGTTCACGCGCGCCACATTCCTGAAGTGCACGATATTACCCCCGACATCGAAGCCATGGCGGGCGCGGCCGTGACCGGTTACGGCTCGGGCGGCATGGTCACCAAAATCATGGCGGCGAAAATTTGCATGAGCGCAGGCTGCCGCATGGTCATTGCCCCCGGCAAACCGCTTCATGCGTTGCGCAGCCTTGAGAACGGCGAGCGCTGCACATGGTTTATCCCGACGGCAGAACCCAAGGCCGCTTACAAGCAATGGATTGCGGGCACGATGCAGACCTCGGGCGTGATCGTGGTCGACGATGGCGCCGTGAAAGCGTTGGGTGAAGGCAAAAGCCTGCTGCCCGCCGGCGTGGTGGACGTGCAAGGCCTGTTCGAACGCGGCGACGCCGTGGTGGTGAAAACCACCGATGGCCGCATGCTTGGTAAAGGGTTGTCGGCCTACGCGGCGGAAGACATTGCCGTGATTAAGGGCCACAAATCGGCTGAGATTGAAGCGCTGCTGGGCTATCAGGGCCGCAGCGAGGTCATTCACCGCGATGATCTGGTGATCGACACCTGACGTAGCGCAGTGTGATATAGTTGAAGGCGTAGGCGGAGACAGGCCATGGATGGCGGTTCCGAAGTCAACAAGAGCATGGATATCGACGCTGTAATGGACGGCGTGGGTGCGGCGGCGCGCGCCGCATCGCGCGTGCTGGCGCAAACACCAGATGCTGCGAAATCCAAAGCCTTGAAAGCGGCCGCCACAGCGCTGCGCGCGAACGCCGCCAAGATCGAAGCCGCCAACAGCATTGATATGGACGGTGGCCGCGCCAAAGGCTTAACGCCCGCCCTGCTGGACCGCTTGCAGCTGAACGCAGCGCGCATTGAATCCATGGCCAAGGGCTTAGATGAAATCGCGGACCTGAAAGACCCGGTAGGTGAAATTATTGCGGCGTGGGATCGGCCCAACGGCCTGAAGATCGAACGTGTGCGCACGCCCTTGGGCGTAATTGGGATCATTTACGAGTCGCGCCCCAACGTCACCGCCGATGCGGGCGGCTTATGCTTGAAAGCCGGCAATGCCTGCATTCTGCGTGGCGGCTCGGAAAGCTTTCACTCCTCACGCGCGATTTTGGCGTGTCTGCACGAAGGCTTGAAGGCGGCGGGCTTACCTGAAACCTGCATTCAGATGGTGCCCACTACGGACCGCGCGGCTGTCGGCAAGATGCTGACAATGACCAAGCACATTGACGTGATTGTGCCCCGTGGCGGCCAGTCGCTGGTGGACCGCGTGATGCGCGAAAGCAAAGTGCCGACCTTCCAGCATCTCCAAGGCTTGTGTCACACCTACATCCATAAAGCGGCCGATGCCGATAAAGCGCGTCGCATTGTGTTGAACGCCAAGATGCGCCGCACCGGTATTTGCGGCTCAACCGAAACCTTGCTGGTTGACCGGGAGATTGCGGCCACTGTGCTGCCGGCCATCATCGACGATCTGGCGAAAGCGGGCTGCGAACTGCGCGGCGATGCCGACGTGCAAAAACTTGATGCGCGCGTGAAGGCTGCGACACCTGAGGATTGGGATACCGAGTATCTCGATGCGATTCTGGCAATCAAGGTCGTGAGCAATATTGACGAAGCGATGAACCACATCGTGACGCATGGCTCGGCGCACACCGAAGCGATCATTACGGAAGATGCTGGAGCCGCCGAGACATTCCTGAATGGTTTGGACAGCGCCATTGTGATGCATAACGCATCGACGCAATTCGCCGATGGCGGCGAGTTCGGCATGGGAGCTGAAATCGGCATTGCCACCGGTAAGTTGCATGCGCGCGGGCCCGTGGGCGTGGAGCAACTGACGACGTTCAAATACAAAGTGCGCGGCACTGGCCAGACTCGAAATTAAAATGGCTCGGACTTAACGCGCAGATGGCCCAGTTCTTTCCCGTTTTCGGCGACCGGCAGCAGCGTCGCATCGGCCTTTTGGGCGGATCGTTCAACCCTGCGCACGATGGGCACGTGCACATCAGCCTTGAAGCCATCAAGCGCTTAGGCCTTGATCAGGTGTGGTGGCTGGTCAGTCCGCAAAATCCGCTCAAACCCGTCAAAGGCATGGCGCCGCTCACAGAGCGGCTGACCGGCGCGCGCGACTTGGTGCAGGGCAACAACATTCTGGTGGGCGATCTGGAAACCGGGATCCACAGCAC
>JAEUKL010000206.1 GCA_016793005.1 Rhodospirillaceae bacterium
TGTCGTCGGCATTCCGGGTCTTCTGGTGGCCTTGCTGATGCTGACCGTGCGCGAGCCTTACCGGCGCGGCAAAATCAAAATGGCGGGCGCTGGCAACAGTGACGAAATTTCCGTCGGCGAAGTTGCAACCTTCCTGAAGCAACGCTGGAAAATGTTCGCCAGCCACTTCATCGGCATGTCCGTCGTGACCATCTTGGGTTACGCCTACTTTTCGTGGCTGCCGACAATGTTCATCCGCACCTGGGGCTGGACCATCGGTGAAATCAGTTTTGCCTACGGCATCATCATGCTGATCACTGTTCCGATTGGCGCGAATTTGGGCGGCTGGCTGTCGGACTGGTTTTACAAAAAGGGCCACAAGGACGGCCACATGCGCGCCAACCTGTACGGCGTGATTTTGCTGATGGCGATCCCGTATCCCTTGGCCCCGCTGATGCCGACACCGACGCTTGCCCTGATCGTGTTGGTCTTCGGCTCTGTCGGCGGAGCATGGGTGACGGCCACGGGGGCCGCATCCCTGATGATGATCTGCCCCAACCAGATGCGGGGCCAAATCTCGGCCTTGTACTACTTCGTCTTAAGCCTTCTGGGCCTGACCATCGGGCCCAGCGCCGTCGCGGTGGTGACGGATTTTGTCTTTAAAGACGAAATGATGCTGCGCTACTCGCTGGCCCTCACATGCGGCATCGCCGGGGTGCTGGGGGTTGTGCTTCTGGGGTACAATCTCAAACTCTACCGGGCGGCCGTCATCGAATCAGAAGCCTGGGTTGGGGATGGACAACCCAGAGCGTCATAGCCTGAGCCAACCTCGAATTAACATATATATTACAATATCTTAGATATACTGGACGGGCCACGGCCCGAACCTTATCTTTGCCCTCTGAACGCGGCTGATCGACGGGAGCGATGGCCTTTGGCGACGGTTAAGGCGATGAAGTCAACGAGTGCAAAATTCAAGCTGGGCCAGGTGGTTCGCCACCGGCTGTTCCCGTTCCGTGGGGTGATTTTCGACGTCGATCCTCAGTTCAACAACACTGAGGAATGGTGGATGTCGATCCCCGAGGACATGCGCCCCAGCAAGGATCAGCCGTTTTATCACTTGCTGGCCGAGAACGCGAATACGCATTACGTCGCCTATGTGTCGCAACAAAATCTATTGGTGGACGAATCCGGTGAACCCGTGGGCCATCCGGAAGTGCGTGCGCATTTTGGTGATTTCAAGGGCGACCACTACGAAATCAACCGCCGCAACGCGAACTAACTGATGCGGGCTTTTCGTGTTCACGCACGCCGGCCACGCGTAATTCTCGTTTGGAATCTCGGCGGCAACTGCTTAGGTTAGGCCCGCGCTTCGGGGCCTATTCCTGAAGCTAAAATTCAACAAATATTGAGAGAGGACACACCCCCATGGCGATCAAAGCTGGCGACAAAATGCCCGACGGCAAATTCCGCGTAATGACGGCCACCGGCCCGGCCGAAGTTTCGACCGACGAATTGTTTAAGGGCAAGACGGTTGTGCTGTTCGCCGTGCCGGGCGCCTTCACGCCCACCTGCTCGAACCAGCACCTGCCCAGCTACCTGAAGAACTACGACAAAGTGCGCGCCACGGGCATCGACACCATCGCCTGCATGGCCGTGAACGACGTGTTCGTCATGGACGCCTGGGGCAAAGACCGCGGCGTTGGCGATAAGATCAAAATGCTGGCCGACGGTAACGGCGAGTACACCAAAGCCCTGGGTTTGGAACTCGACGGCTCGAAGTTTGGCCTGGGCCAACGCTCGAAGCGCTTCTCGATCATCGTGAAGAACGGTATCGCCGAGAAAGTGAACGTCGACGAAGGCAAGTACGAGCTGACCGGCGCTGAAGCCACCTGCTCGATCAACTAAGACCGCCATCATAGGCTTTTCAAGAGCCTGGGTCCGGAAACGGGCCTGGGCTCTTTTCTTTTCAAAGGGTTAGCCGCAGCCAAAGGGGTGCTTTTAAGGCCGCAGCGTAAGGTTTCAGTAACCCTGGGCAGGCTAAATATAGAGTGGGGAAAAATAACACTGAAACGACGACCCAACTTATGGATCGCGCCACTCTCATACGCACTGCATGGCCGGAGAAGTACCAGGCTGACCGGCCTGATCCGCACGGCAAGGTGAAGTCTTACCAGGCCAATTTTTGCGCCGAGGTCGAGACGCGCTTTGGCTTTGCGGGCAAACGCGTGTTGGAAGTGGGCGGGGCGCTTAACCGCGATTTCGTGCTGAACGACCTGCAAGTCAAATCGTGGACCGCCATCCAGGAGCTGAGCTACTGGGAAAGCATCGGACGCGGCACGGGCGATCTTGGCACTATCGACTATCCGTCGTTCGACGCCGCCGACCCTAAAACCTTAGGCCCCTACCAAGTCATCACCGCGCCCATCGAGCGCCTGCCGGAAAAATTCTACGAGAGTTTTGATCTCGTGATCTCCATTGCCGCGTTTACCTTCGTGCAGCAGGTGGGCCCGGCGCTGGATAAAATTTATCGCGGCCTTAGCCCCGGCGGCGGCTTTGCCGTTATGGCCGCGCAAATCTGGTCGTCCGAGTCGGGGCTGTTTTACCATACCGTCACCGACAAGATGGGCCGCCTGTTTTCCTCGTACCCCATCGCAGGCCACAGCAACCCCGTGCTGCCCTGGTGGCATTTGTTGGTGCAACCCACCGACATGTATGACCGCCTGTGCCGCACCACCGATTGCGAAGCGGCCGGTAACATCGTGCAGGAACTTTTTTACTCCCGGCGCATCAATCGGCTGTTCGCCGAGGATTACGCCAAATACTTCGCGACATCGCCGTTCCAGCGTTACGGCAAAATGCAAACCAACATCGCCCAGCAAGACCTGCCCAACGCAGCTCTGCAGAAAAAACTGGAGGCCCGCCACCCCGGGCGTCGCGACTTCAACACGCACATGATCCTGGCCTACGGCCAGCGGCTAATTTGAGCAGCGTCATGCAAACCGCACCCTACCTTGCTGTGACGTTTGACGATCACTACATCGACGATTGGTACGATGCGGCGGATATATTCGCGAGCCACGGCGCACGCGTAACGTTTTTTGCGTATGGCTTCCCCCACGTTCCGCAAACAGCCATCACCAAGTTCTACGGACTGTTGGGGATGGGGCATGAGATCGGGTTTCATACGTCATCCCACGTGAATGCGGTTGAGACATCGCAGAAGATCGGCCTTGAGGCTTATCTGAAAACTGAAATTCTGGACGGCATTGCCGGCATGCGCATTTTCGGCTTCACGCCGAAATCGTTTGCCTATCCCTTAAGCGCCAGAAATGCCGAGTTGGATGCGGCGATCAGCCCCCATTTCAAAACCATCCGCGCTCGCGCCAATACATTCGCTGAGGCCTTAGAGTGGGAGCATACCCGCCCGCTGATTAAGTCGCGCAATGCCGATATGGTGCGCGCCGATGGTGCCACCTTACGTATCGCCGATGATGTGGTGCACGAACTGCGCCTGGCGGCGTTAGCCGGGCGGTCCATGGCGATTGATGCGCACGGCATCAGCGACAAGGATGATGCGGGCTACCATCACATCACACGCCGGGCGTTGGATTACGTGCTGTGGAGTGCGCGCCGCCTGGGCTTTCAGTTCGTTACGGCCTCTGAGTTTCTGGGGGCCGCGCGATGAGCGATGTCTTCGCACAATTTACAAACACGCTGCGGAATGGCCTGGTGGCGATCCCGTCAGCCCCTGACCACGTGGTGTTTGAGAACGGGCCGAACCTGAATATTCCCGCTGCCGTCAGCACCCTCGCCCTTCAGGGCATTGTGCTGGTTCGTGATTTCATTGCACACAGCGAGGCCTTGCGGCTGGCAACCGAGGTGAATGGCGTACTCGCCGCGGTCAGCGATATGCTGAACGCTGAACAAACGATAGAAACAGACACATTTGCCGTGAACTTTGAGCTGGAGCGTTTCAAAACGTTCCCGCTGATTGCGGCACACCATAAGCCCGTGTTCAACATCCGTCATGGCCGCACCTCCGGAGCGCCGGAAGCAGGCTTCGTTGACCTGTTCAAGCCTGATGTTCTGATCCCGGCCTTAGCGCCGTATCGCGCAGCTTTGGAAACCGGGTTGCCCGCACAAATTCTCACGCACTTTCCGTCGCAGCGTTATCGCCCGACCAGCCTTAATCTTTACATCAACGATAGCGTGACCCATCAGCGCGATTTTCACATCGACGATGAAAGCCACCAGGTGAAAGCGTTTGTGTATCTGACGGATGTGCTGACGCGCGAGGATGGCCCTTACTGCTACATTCCCGGCTCACATCAGGAAAAGCACATCAAAGCGCTGAACAAGGTTTACAACACTGCGGCGGGCCGCCCGCGCACCGACATGAGCTTAGCCGATCCGGCCACAGCCATCGCATGCCTGGCGCCGGCCGGCACCTTGATCCTCTCCATACAATCCGGCCTCCACCGTGGCCTGGATCAAGTACCGGGAGCGCGCCGGTTGATGCTGACTGAACTGTTCGAGCCGGGCTGAACCACATGACCAAAACCACCCGCCCGCTGCTGGCACTGCCGCTGTTCCGGCCCAACCTTGATGTGACGTTCAAGGGTTGGCAGGGCGGTGCGATCTATATTCAGAACCTTGTTCATATCCTGTCGGAGCTTGACCCAAGCGTTCGCCCGTCCATCATCGTGCTGACGGACGGCGAGATCGACACCCCCCTGGTGCGTGCGCTGTTCAAGGAAGATGCGGTCGACGGCGTGCTGAAATCCAGCGGCTACCCGATGGCATTAAAGCCGCACTTTTTAAAAGTGCTGCTGGACGACAAAGGCCAGCCCAGTCAGGCGGCGGCCACATACCTGATCTCGCGCGTGACCGCGACGTTCCCGGTATTCCGCACCATGCTGGATTGGCCCTTCGGTCTGCACTGGATCCCGGACTTTCAGCACAAACATCTGCCCGACATGTTTGATGCCGCCGAATTGCAGCGCCGCGATGACGATTTCGGAGCCATGGCCTATCAGCGCAAATTCCTGCTGCTCAGCAGCCAGAGTGCGGCCAAAGATTTGAAACTGTTCTATCCTGGCGCTACCGCTAAAACCTACGTCTGGTCCTTCACCAGTTCGCTTGACGCGACCCTGACCACTGCCGTTGATCCGCGCCCGCAGTATCAATTGCCGGCAAAATACCTGTTCGCGCCGAACCAGTTCTGGAAACACAAAAATCACCAGACTGTTTTCGAGGCCGTGAAGATTTTGAAAGAACGCGGCCTTGACGTAACAGTCGCCTGCACGGGCAACAGCGTGGATTTCCGGCACCCCAC
>JAEUKL010000222.1 GCA_016793005.1 Rhodospirillaceae bacterium
ATGGGGTCTTCCACCGCCATGCGATTGGCCAAATCGTCATAGGCGGGCAGGGCCATCAGCCAGGCTTTATAGGCGTCATCAATGCTGAGGTCGGCGATCACCGCACCCATGGCATCTAAAAACGCGGCTTGATCGGCACCACTGAGCAACACACTTGCCGCGTAGTCCTGCTTGGCTTGCCAGCGGTTAAAGGTGTCGCTGTCATGGGCCATCAGGAACGCACGATCAGCATCAGTCAGTTCAGAGACAACATTCACCGGTGCCGAGAAAGCCCGGTTGAGGGACGGCAAAGCGCCGGCCGGAATGCTCTCGAATACAAACTGCTGCGAGGATTGGCGCAGCTCCAAAACAAGCGTTGTCACAGGGGCGGCCTTTTCGCCTTTCAGCTTCAGCGGCACGTCCTGACCGTTGCGGCCTACAAAACCCACCGCAATGGGGATGTGCATGGGCTCTTTGGTGGGCTGGCCGGGCGTTGGGGCCAAAGTTTGCGCCAGTGTCAGTGTGTAGGTGTTGGTTGCGGGTTCGTGCTTGCCTTTGGCGGTCACGGTCGGGGTGCCGGCTTGGCGGTACCACAGCTTGAACTGTGTCAGGTCGCGCTCGCCTGCGTCTTCCATGCAGGCCACAAAGTCTTCGCAGGTGACGGCTTGGCCGTCGTGCCGGTCAAAATACAAATCCAGCGCTTTGCGGTATTTCTCAGGGCCCAGCAGCGTGTGCTGCATGCGGATCACTTCCGCGCCCTTTTCATACACAGTGGCGGTGTAGAAGTTGTTGATCTCGATATAGCTTTCAGGGCGCACGGGGTGCGCCAAGGGGCTTGCATCTTCGGTGAACTGCCGGCCGCGCAAGGCATCGACGTCATCAATGCGGCGCACGGCTGCACTGCGCATATCTTCCGAGAATTGCTGATCGCGGAAAACGGTCAGGCCTTCCTTCAAGCTTAACTGGAACCACTCACGGCACGTGACGCGGTCGCCGGTCCAGTTATGGAAGTACTCGTGGGCCACGATGCTTTCGATCATTTCATAATCGACATCGGTGGCGGTTTCGGCGTCGGCCAGAACATACTTATCGTTAAAGATGTTCAGGCCTTTGTTTTCCATGGCCCCCATGTTGAAGTCCGAAACAGCGACGATGTTGAATACGTCCAGGTCGTATTCGCGGCCATACTTGTCCTCGTCCCATTTCATCGAGCGTTTCAGTGAGTCCATGGCGTACAGCGCGCGCGGCTCCTTGCCATGTTCGACGTAAATCTTCAGCGCCACCTTGCGGCCGCTGCACGTGGTGAACGTATCGGCGATATGCCCCAAATCACCAGCCACCAGCGCGAACAGGTAGCAAGGTTTGGGATACGGATCGTCCCACACCGCGCTGTGCCGATCCCGCGCTTCATCGCGAAATTCAACGGGGTTACCGTTGCTGAGCAGGACAGGGCAGGTGGATTTGGGGGCGGTGAGCGTGACGCGAAAACGCGTCATGACGTCGGGGCGATCTTGGAAGTAGGTGATGCGCCGAAAGCCTTCGGCCTCGCACTGCGTCGTGAACTTGCCGCGCGAAAGATACAAGCCTTCCAGCGCTTTGTTCTCTTCGGGGTTTACTTCCGTCACCACGCGCAACGTGAATTTTGTGGGCGGCACTAAAATCGTCAGGCCATGGTCGTCGCGGGTGTAGTCTTTGCCCTCGAACAGATCTTTGTCATCCATTTGGATGAAGATCAGGCTCATTTTCTCGCCGTCGAGGTGCAACGCCTTCACGCCATTGCTGCGGTCGTGATTGGCTTCGTACTTTGTAATGGCGGTCACACGCGTCGCCTGCGGGTGCAGATCGAACGCCAGTTCAATGTGTGTGGCCAGATACGGCGGCGGCGTATAATCGGCCAACCGGATGGCTTTTGGTTCAGTGGTGGGGGCTGTGGCGTTTTGCGTGTCGAGCATGGGCAACAAAAGATCCTGCGGAAGAATATGAGTTGGAATTTAGTGCCGATCAGGCAGTAACGCCACCCCGCACTGAACGACTTAAGCCAGCTATTTTGATGTGGTCGCCGCCTCAAACCGTCGGAGATGGAGATTGATGCGCTCGGCTAAATGATCGCGCGTCACGGCGACAGTGTCACCAAACACCAGCGTGCCAGGTGTTTTTGGTGTGTAAGGCGTCCAGTTCGCTGCGCCTTTGAAGTTGGGGTTACCGGTTTTGGCAAACTCCACCCAGTAACGACTGACCAGGCTGCTCATGCGTTTGTCGTTATCTGTAAGCGCCGGGCCTAAGAAATTTTCGAGATTGTTGAAGACGTACATAATCTCTTCAGCATGCGGCACGCCTGACGCCTTGCCGCGATTCACATCCAGCATGTAGTCGAAATAATAGGTGTAGGCAGGAGCTTTCACCTTTTCCATATGCGCTGCAAAGAACCGCGCCGGCGCATGAAACGTCGCGTCGGCGAACCATAATTGTGCCAGCGTTTTGTCGTCCTTGCCGGGATAAAGTGCGCGCGCCTCGTCTTCCTTCACGCCGTCCAACAGCGCACGCAATGGCGGGGCGTTCGCGGCGATCAGGCTTTGCTCCCAACTGTTGGTGCCGATCATGAACGGCACGGCGTGTTGCTGGCCCTTGGCAAACGTTGTGCCGACAGGGGCAGGCAGAAACACGCCATCCACCACGGGCAGCATGGAATTCTGGAACCCGCGCATACTGTGTTTGACGATTTCCTGCCACGGCAGATCACGTAAGCGCTTCATCACCTCGCCATCGCGAATGTTGAAGGCCTCGGCCATGGCGCTGCCGTCATCTTCCAGTGCAAATCTGTAAGCCGTCGCGGACGAGACATACTGCGGCTTGTCGACTGTGCCCGATCCGCTTTCGGCAATCGCGCGTTTGAATAGGCCTTTGCTTGAAGGCGTCGTCATCAGTGTCGTCACCGCAATGCCGCCGGCTGATTCACCAAAGATGGTCACTTCATTGGGATTGCCGCCAAAGGCCGCGATATTGCGCTTCACCCACTCCAATGCGGCCACCATGTCCATCCAGCCGTAGTTGGCGAGCGGCTGGCCTTGCTGTTCCTTTGTAAGGGCCGGGTGGGCAAACCGCCCGAAGAGGCCCAGGCGATAATTGATTGTCACCACCACCACGCCTTGCTTGGCCAAGTTCGTACCGTCGTAGAACGGTTCAGACCCTGACCCGAAGCGCGCGCTGCCGCCGTGAATCCAGAACATCACCGGTAATTTCTTCTTCGCCGCCACATCCAGCGTCCAGATATTCAGTGTCAGGCAGTCTTCGCTGAAGGGTTCCTGCAAAACATAGGGGCTGGGGTTGGGTTTCCCCTGCGCGCAAGGCGCACCAAACTTGGTGGCGTCGCGCACCTCGTCCCATTTCGCGGGGGCTTGGGGTGGCCGCCAGCGCAAATCACCCACCGGCGGTGCGGCGTAGGGGATGCCTTTGTAGGCTGAAATCCCCTCGGCCTGTGTACCCAGCACTTGGCCTTGGTCGGTCGTGACCGGCAGGCTGATATCTTGGGCTTGTGCCAGGGTTGCGCCCCCACACACCACCAGAACCCAGGCAAACCGCGCAAACATGCTCTATCCCCTTCAAAACATGGACGAAGTTTAGGCCTTTCCCGGCCACATTTCCTCACCTTTCCTTAACAAACGGGAGGTTAGTTTTACCTGTCTGGAAGTGTGTCTACGCCTCATAGAAGGCGAGGGGTTTCTCATGCGCGTTGTTGCTTTTGTCCCGGCCAAGGGTGAATCCAGCCGTATCGCCAACAAGAACACGGCGGTGCTGGACGGCGAGTACCTGTTCAAGCGCAAGCTCATTCAATTGCTCGAATGCCCCGAGATCGACGACGTGTATCTCGATACCGAGAGCGAGCGCATTATTGAACTGGCCTCTG
>JAEUKL010000236.1 GCA_016793005.1 Rhodospirillaceae bacterium
TAAGGGCGCGCTTGATGTACTGATGATCGGCGATCCGGCTAAACCAGCAACAGACGTGGGCCCGGTTATCGACGCTGAGGCGCGGGCCGCGCTTGAAACGCACATTCAACGCTTACACCGTGAAGGAAAAATTTTGGCGCGCGCCAACGTTGCGAATATTGAGGCCCAAGGATCGTTCTTCGCACCGACCATCGCCGAAATCCCCACCCCGGATTATTTGGAACGCGAAGTGTTCGGACCCATCTTGCATGTTTATCGCTACGAAACGGACGACCTGGAAGAGATCGCACGGCGGTTCGCGGCGCGCGGCTATGGCCTGACCTTGGGCATCCACAGCCGCATTGATGGCTTTGCGCGCAAAATCCAGGCGCTGGTGCCTGCGGGCAATGTCTACATCAACCGGTCCATGACCGGCGCAGTTGTGGGCGTGCAGCCCTTCGGCGGACAAGGCCTGTCGGGCACCGGCCCCAAGGCCGGCGGGCCGCACGCCTTAACCCGCTTTGCGACCGAGCGCAGCGTATCGGTAAATATCGCAGCTCAGGGCGGTGACCCGGCGTTGTTGAATTTGTAAATCTTACGCCTGTTGCGCGCGTTGAACGGCCGCGTTGTAGGCGGGCAATCCGAAATAGAGCAGCAGCGCACCCAGGGGTGCTGCAATGCCGCACACAATCGCCAGCGAGTAACGCAGCATCGCCGGATCACCAAAAACGTAGTCTGTCATCAGCCCCGACAGCATCGGGCCAAAGCCATTGGCAATCAGATTGCCGATGAAGAAATAAATCGCCGTCATTTGCGCGCGCAATGCATTAGGCGTCATCACTTGCAAGGCGGCGGCCGGCAACCCTTGCGGAAAGGCCAGGAAAAACACCGCCGCTCCCAACCCGATCAGCGCGAACGTGATGTCGTTCATCAGTGGCGTCAGAACAATCAGCGGCAAACCGCAACACAGCCCCATAAAAGCCGCGCGCAAAATACCGTCGGCATGACCTGCTTTGGTCAGCCGGTCCGCCAACCAGCCACCGGTATAGACGCCCAGCGTGCCCAGCACGAACATCATGAGCCCGAGTGTCAGCCCCACTTGCGGCGCCGACCACCCAAATGTGCGCATGATGAAACTGGGCGACCAGAACAGGTAGTTGCCAATCGCAATTCCGTACAACGTGAAAGCGCCGATGTGGCACGTCAGCGCCTTGCGGTTCAGCGCCATGAAGGCGCGCAACGAGGTCCAGGAACTGGCCTCTGCGTCAGTTACGCCCGACACGCCGCGCCGCGCCGGTTCACGGATGGTGAACATCAGCGCGACAATCGGCAAGCCAAGCGCGCCCACCGCCATGAATGTGAGTTGCCAGGGTTTCAACTCGCCCAGCAGCGGAATGTGTTGCGGCGGCGCATTGGAGACCAGATGAATAATCGTGCTGCCGATCATCAGCGCAAGGCCTGCGCCAAAATACACCCCCGTGGAATACAAACTGACGGCGCGCGCCAGCACCTGACGCGGAAAGTAATCCGCCAGCAACGAGAAGGCTGCGGGCGACAACGCTGCCTCACCCACACCGACACCCACACGCGCGCCAAACAGCGGCCAGAATCCGCGCGCTAAGCCGCACAACGACGTCATGAAACTCCAGAAGGCAATCCCTGCCGTCATGAGGTTGCGGCGGTTCGCACGGTCGGCCAAGCGGGCTAACGGAATCCCGAGCAGTGTGTAAAAGATCGAAAACGCCAGGCTGCCCAGGAAACTGAACTGCGTATCGTTGATGTCGAGATCGCGGCGAATAGGTTCGATCAGCAGTGTCAGGATTTGCCGGTCAATGAAAGAACAGGTGTACGCAAGCGTGAGCACCACCACGACGTACCAGGCATAACGACGCGACGGCCACGGCTGTTCCTCAATGCGCGTGCTTTGGCTGCTTTCTGCGGACATGAATTGGCTCCCCCGAACCAGACGTTAACAGTAAAGCAGGCGGGTTCCGGCATCACAAGCCAGATACTTGCTTAAATGGACTTTATATTGGGGGCTATACGGCCGACGGCTGTCGGCGTTGCACGATGCGAAACCGCGCGGCCACAAACGCGAGATCCGTCAGGCACGCATTTCCGGCGGGATTCAACCCGGTCACATGGTAGTCGCTGTAGGCGGCCGCGAAGTTGATCCACATGGCGCCGTGCAAGTTGATGGACAGGTTCGCACCTGCGGCTTCGTAGGCCTCGACGGACCGATCAATAAATGGCTCGTTGGTGGAATAGAGATAGGACGAAATCGCGCCGTGTTTGGCTGCTAAATCCGTCGCCTCTTTAACGGCGGCATCAGCGTTCTCGGCCGCCACGACAAACAGCACCGGGCCGAATTGCTCTTCGGCATAAAGGTCGGCGCAAGTTTGATCTGCCGTCACAATCAGTGGCGTGAGTGTGCGGGCCTTGGGGAAATCAGGGTGCGCGTAAGGTGTCGCATCACGCACAGTCTTTGCCGCGGGCTTTGACGCCAGGGCAGCCCTCAAGCGATCAATGACGTCCAGGCTGACTTGGCCCTGGATCGCCCCCATGATCCCCGCTGCTACGACAGGGTCTGCCGCGATCTTATCAACGGCTGCTTTCAAGGCCTGCGCCACATCGTCGAAGCTTGCGTGGCCGGAGCCGGTTTTGATTCCGCCCTTGGGTACAAAAATCGTCTGGGGGCTGGTGCACATCTGGGCTGAGAACAGCGATGTCGACCGCGCCAAGGCCGTCGCTGTGGTTTTCAGGTCCGCAACGGATTCAATCACGACACTGTTCACACCCGCTGTCTCGGTGAACAGTAATTTGCCGGTGATCGTGCGCTCTAAATGCCCGCCGTACCGGGGGCTACCCGTAAAATCGATGATCTGCACGGCAGGATCATCAATGAACTTCTGCGCAACGGGTTCTTTCAGCGTATCAATCGCCAGCGTGACGACATTGGGGTCAAAGCCATACTCGGTCAGCGTTTGCTGGCAAACCTCGACCACAATGGCCATGGGCAGAATGGCAATCGGATGTGGCTTCACAATCGAAGGGTTACCCGTCGCAAGGTTGGCAAAAATGGCGGGATAGGCATTCCATGTGGGGAACGAGGCGCAGCAGATCACAAGCCCCAGTCCACGCGGCATCAGGGTGTAGGTTTTCTCCAGCGATACATTGTCTTTGCCGAAAGGCCGCTGCCATGTTGCTGTAGGCTGAATGTCGGCCATGGCCTTCGCCGCATAGGCCAGCGCTTCAACGCCACGATCCAGCGCGTTGGGGCCACTGCCGCTGAACGCTTGCACGTAGCTTTGGCCCGTCACATGCATGACAGCGTGCGCCATCTCGAAATTGCGGTCGTACAGACGCTGCGCGATTTCCAGGCACAATGCGACGCGCACATCAGGTGAGACTTTGCGCCAGCTTTGCAACGCCGCAGCCCCAGCCGCAATCAACGCCTTCGGATCGCTGACGGGATATGTAATGCCAAGCGCCTGGCCCGTGTACGGCGATGTTTCAGCCCCGGCCCACGACACGATACCCGGCTGGTCGAGGATATACCGCTGGCCCAAGCGCGCTTCAAAAGCGGCTTTACCTTGAACAGGTTTATCGGGCCCGTGAATTTTGGTGGAGGGTGAGTCCTTGTACGGGCTCCAACTGGCGCGCGTCTGAACAGCCCGGAGTGCAGCGTTAAGAGTCGGTTGGTGTTTATCGACCAGCGCCTTTAACACGGTGTTCATCGGCCCTATTCGCTCTTCGTTGCGAACTGGTTTTCGTTGGCCGGGTTGCTTTGCAGCCAGCTTTCGATGCCTTGCTGCGACAGCGCAATTCTGACGGCGTCAGTACGGCTGCCCGCGCCGATCTTGCGGTAGACGTTGCGCAAGTGAAGTTTCACAGTCACTTCCTGCACATCCAAATCGCGCGCGATCTCTTTGTTGCTTTTGCCGTCGATCAGCAGGCGCAGCACGTTGGCTTCACGGCTGGACAACTTAGCGAGATCCCCGGGCAGATCCACATGGGGCTCGTCATTGGACGGCGCCATGCCCGGCACGGATTTTGTGGGAGGCGGCGTACTGATTTGATTCAGTAACGCGGACGGCACATAGGTTTCACCATCCAGCACCAGACGCAGGGCCGTCACCAGCGCTTTGCCCGAGGTGGTTTTGGGGATGTAACCGTTCGCGCCGTTCTTCAAAGCCGCCGTAATGATGGCCGCGTCGCTGTTAGCCGAAATGATCACGATGGCAGCCGCAGGGAAGTTTCGCCGGACGTCAGCTACACTACTGACCCCCGCCATGCCCGGCATGTGCAAGTCGAGCAGGATCAGGTCGGGCGCCTGAGGGGCAGACGTGTGCGCCAACACCTCATCCAGCGTCGCGGCTTCGGCCACGTCAACACCGTCGGCCAGACTGGCGATGTAGTGGCGCATAATGTCGCGCACCAGCCCATGATCGTCTGCCACAATAACTTTCATGGCTTTTTATGACCTTGGTTCATCAAAAAGCGAAGCCCTTATATGAAAATCTTACATTACCTTTAAATATCCGCCCGCAGGGTCGGTTACACCCTGTTTAAACGCCGCGTGGCACAACCTCGTTGCCACAGCCCTTCCAGCCCGCATAACGAGCCCTGCCAGAGCCGGAATTGCCCCCTCAAAAGGCCGGCCCTAGTGTGAGCCGGCATTCATAACGCGCTGCATATTTAAGCCAGGGCGATGAGGTTTTAAAGCGATGCTGCTAAATCG
>JAEUKL010000240.1 GCA_016793005.1 Rhodospirillaceae bacterium
AGTTTTGAGCGAGGTAAAAGCGCTTAGGGCAACATTGATGTTTTTTGAATCCCCACACCGCCTTGCCGACACGCTGGCCGACATGGCGACGGTGTTTGGCGCGCGTGATGCAGTGGTCAGCCGTGAGTTGACCAAGCTTCATGAGGAATTCAAACGTGGGCCGTTGCCAGATTTGGCGACCCACTACAGTGCCACAGAAGCGCGCGGCGAGATTGTGATTGTGGTGGCCGGGGCGACCGACGCGGACACGGCCCCCGGCGTCAACGTTGAAGCGGCTTTGCGCGAAGCTTTGAAAACACTTTCGGTGCGCGATGCCGCCGATGCGGTGGCAAAATCGGCCGATGTGCCGCGCCGCGAGGTCTATGCCTTGGCGTTGCAACTGACCAAAGAGAAATAACTGTTCCATTCAATGACCGTCCCATCCAAAACGCAACGTGGACGGGCCGCCGAACACCGGGGGCGGTGGGCCGAGATGCTGTGTGTGGTGCGGTTGTGGTTGACGGGATGGCGCATTGTCGCGCGGAGGTTGGCCGGCAAACGCGGCAGCGGCGTGGGTGAAATTGATCTTGTTGCCGTGCGCGGCAACACTTTGGCGTTTATCGAGGTCAAGGCACGGACCGATGCGGTGGCGGCTTTGGATTCCATTCAAGCCCCGCAGCGCGAACGCATACAGACGGCAGCGGCAGCGTTTCTGGCGGCACGGCCCCAATACGGCAGCCACCCTGTTCGCTTTGATGCCATGATTCTGGATAAAGGATTGTGGCCCGTTCATGTGCCGGATGCATGGCGGGTGTTTTAAGACACAAAGTTGGTTCCGCGTTGTAAAGCCAATGTTGGACGAAAGAGCGTTATCGGGTACAGAATCGCCGACCACGAATAGTGCTGCATTGCCAAAACGCGTGACCACAACAGGCCAAACCAAGACTGCGCTGCAACGCATTGCCGAGCAAGCCGATGAGCACATCGACTTGGGCGAAGCTGCGTTGCTGTTTGCGGCTTTGGATTCGCCCACATCGGATGTGTCGTTTTATCGGGACCATCTGACTGCGATCGCCGACATGGTGGGGGATTACGCAACCCAGAAAGATTTCGGCGACACCCCTGCCCCTGAGCAGATGGCCGACGCGCTGAACGAATCCTTAGTGCGCCATTTTCATTACGCCGGCGATGATGAAACCTACGACGACCTGGACAACGCCAACCTGATGCGCGTGATTGATCGCAGACGCGGGCTGCCGGTAGCGCTTGGCATTCTTTACTTGACTGCGGCGCGCGCCCAAGGCTGGGCCGTGGCAGGTTTGAACTTCCCAGGGCATTTTCTGATTCGCATTGAAAGCCGTGATGGGCGGCGCATTATTGTTGATCCTTTCCATGAAGGTCGCATCATGGATGCGCCGGCGTTGCGTGAGCTTTTAAAAATTGTCGCAGGATCGGGCGTTGAGCTGGAAGCGACGCATTACCGCACCGTCAGCAACCGCGATGTGCTGATCCGCCTTCAGAATAACGTTAAAACCCGCCGTCTGGACAAAGGCCTGTTTAAAGACGCTGTCGACGCGGTGGAAAACATGCTGCTGCTGGCGCCGGAGAGTTTGTCGTTATGGCGCGAGGCGGGCGTGCTGCACATGCGCACCGGGCACCTGAAGCGCGCCATTGAATCGTTCGAGAAGTTTGTATCCTTTGCGCAAGATGGCCCCGACCGCACCAAGATCGCGAAAGTGATTCACGAGCTCCGCGAGCGCATCAATTAACAACCCCTTTCATTCATTTGTACGCCTAAGGATGTTCCCATGAGCCTGACTGTTGCCATTCAAATGGACCCCATCGAGTCCATCAACATCAATGGCGATTCAACTTTTGTGCTGGCCTTAGAGGCCCAAAGGCGCGGCCACAAGCTACTGCACTACTTGCCGAAACATCTGTCGTTCCGCGACGGCAAAGTGATGGCCCGGGCGCGACCCATGGAGTTGCGCCGCGAGCTTGGCAACCATCACACCATGGGGACAGCGCACACCGTTGATTTATCGACGGTGGATGTGGTGCTGATGCGTCAGGACCCGCCGTTTGACATGGCCTACATTACGGCGACGCATATCTTAGAGCACATCCACCCCAAAACCTTGGTGGTGAACGACCCCGTTAGTGTGCGCAATGCACCCGAGAAGTTATTCGTCACCCATTTTCCGGGCGTGATGCCGCCGACGGTAATTTCGTCGGACCCCGAAGAAATCAAACTGTTCCGCGCCGAGCATAAGGACATCATTGTGAAGCCGTTGTACGGCAACGGCGGGGCCGGCGTGTTTCACATCAAACCTGATGATGAGAATTTGAATTCGCTGTTGGAAATGTTCACCACCACCTGGCGCGAGCCGGTGATTGTTCAACGCTACGTCCCCGAAGTGCGTTTGGGCGATAAGCGTATCATCCTGGTGGACGGCAAGGCTGTCGGAGCCATTAACCGCGTGCCGGCAGCAGGCGAAGCGCGGTCGAACATGCACGTGGGTGGCCGGCCTGAAAAGTCGCTGCTGACAAAGCGCGAGCAGGAGATCTGCGAAACGATTGGGCCGGCGCTGAAAGAACGCGGCCTGATTTTTGTGGGCATCGACGTTATTGGTGACTATCTGACGGAGATCAACGTCACCTCGCCTACGGGGATTCAGGAAATCAACCGCTTTGATGGTTCAACCCTGGAAGCCCTGGTGTGGGACGCCATTGAATCTAAACTGAAATAAATTATCCGCGATTACCATGAACCCCATGAACATTGACCAGACAAAGCTGGAGCGCCAACTCAACCAGGCGTTTGATACCGGCATCAGCGTGGTGACGACGTACGGCCTGAAAGTTTTAGGGGCTGTGATTATTCTGATTGTCGGCTGGCTGATCGCAGGATTTGTCAACCGCACGATTGTGAAGGCTTTCAGCAAATCAAAGCGGATCGACTACACCGTCGTTGTGTTCACGGCCTCGCTGGCGAAATACGCAGTACTGGTTTTCACCGTGATCGCCGTGCTGTCCAGTGTGGGTGTACAAACCGCGAGCTTCGTTGCGGTTTTAGGTGCAATGGGCTTGGCCCTTGGCTTGGCCCTGCAGGGCACGCTCAGCCATCTGGCTTCGGGCTTTATGCTGGTTATTTTCCGCCCCTTTAAAGTCGGAGACACGGTGGAAGCCGCAGGCGTTACGGGCTCTGTGCGCAGTATCACGATTTTTACGACTGAACTGTCCACCGCCGATAACGTGCGCGTGGTTGTACCCAATGGAGCCGTATGGGGCGGCATTATCAAAAACTATTCCGCCTATGCGGAACGCCGGGCCGATGTTGAAATTGCCATTTCCCACAACAACGATATCGAGAAGGCCTTGGACATTGCGCGCACCGTAATTGCCGCGGAAGAGCGAATTGATAAAGCGCCGGCGCCATCCATCACAGTTGCGCGGCTGACAGAGTCGGCGGTTATTATCAGCGTTCAGGCGTGGACGCGAAATTCCACTGTCGCCGAGGTGCGCGCGGCTTTAAACAGGGCAATCAAAGACGCATTTACGGCCAACGATGTTCTGTTCCCAGGCCCGCCCACACTCATTCGCTGAGACCTTTTTTCATAAGGTATTATGACCGCCGTTGTCCGCACTGTTGCCTTTGCTGGGATTGAAGTCCTGCCGGTTGAGGTTCAGGTGGCCATTGGCAATGGTCTGCCCAGTTTCACGATTGTTGGCCTGCCCGACAAAGCGGTTGCCGAATCCCGCGAGCGCGTGCGCGCTGCGTTAACAGCCATTGGCTTGGGCCTGCCGCCCAAGCGCATCACCATCAACCTGGCTCCCGCCGACGTGCAGAAGGAGGGCAGCCACTTCGATCTGCCGATTGCACTGGGCGTGCTGACGGCGATGGGTGTTGTGCCACTGGACGAGATCAGCGGCTACGTGGCTTTGGGTGAACTCGGTTTGGATGGCTCAATCGCACCTGTGGCAGGCGTGCTGCCCGCGGCGATTGCGGCTAACGCCGATGAGCGCGGATTGATTTGTCCCGGCCCGCAAGGTGGCGAGGCGGCTTGGGCCGGTAGCACCGGTGTGCTGGCGCCGCGCACGTTGCTCGAGCTGATCAACCACTTCAAAGGTGGTGGTGGCGTACTGGCCCCACCCACACCAGCCGCCATTCCTGAAGCGCCAAATAGTCCTGACCTGAAAGACATCAAAGGTCAGGAAACCGCAAAGCGCGCGCTGGAAATTGCCGCCGCCGGTGGCCATAACATCTTGATGATGGGCCCGCCCGGCTCGGGCAAATCCATGCTGGCGCAACGCTTGCCCGGTTTGCTGCCGCCCATGACGGCCGAAGAATCATTACAGGTGAGTATGATTCATTCCGTAGCCGGGCACTTGGCGGGCGGCAGCATTGTACGCCATCGGCCCTTTCGCGACCCGCATCATTCTGCATCGATGGCAGCACTTGTAGGCGGGGGCTTGCGTGCGCGGCCCGGTGAAATTTCACTGGCCCATCGTGGTGTATTGTTCCTGGACGAATTGCCCGAGTTCAATCGCCAGGTTTTAGAAGCGCTGCGTCAGCCGCTTGAGACAGGCAAAGCTGTGGTGGCCCGCGCCAACACCCATGCCACATACCCGGCGCGCTTTCAGTTGGTGGCGGCCATGAACCCGTGCCGTTGCGGCTATTTAAGCGATCCGCAACTGGCGTGCTCGAAAGCTCCCAAGTGCGCCGAGGATTACCAAAGCAAAATCTCTGGCCCCATGTTTGATCGTATCGATTTGCATATCGATGTACCGGCCGTAGACCCATTAGACATGTCAGCACCGCCGCCGAAAGAAACAAGCGCAGTGGTTGCTGGGCGCGTGGCCAAAGCCCGCGAGATTCAGATTGCGCGCTACAAAGCCGAAGGGGCGGCCATCACCTGCAACGCGGAAGCCGATGGGGAACTGCTGGAGAAGGTTGCTGGCCCCGATGCCGAAGGCCGGGCCCTTTTAACCCAGGCAGCCGAGAAAATGCGCCTATCGGCGCGCGGGTATCACCGCATTTTGCGGGTCGCGCGCACGATTGCGGATTTGGAAGGTGCCGCAAATGTCAAACGCGTGCACATTGCCGAAGCGCTGTCTTATCGTCGTGTCATGCCGGGGCGTGGTCTTAATTAAAAAGCCGCGCACCAAAAAACATGGCGGCCACCACCAACAGCCACGCGCCCAAGGCAAAGCCAAGTGCTAAACGGTAATCCATGTGGTCGATGGCGAAGTAGCACACGCCTAAGAATGCCAGATAAGCCGGGATGGTTTTGGCCCCCGCAAGTGCGGCCTCTTTAAAACCCTCGGCGCTGCCTTTGGCGCCCACGACAATCAGCGCAATGATGGCGAAGGTGGGAAACAGCGGCAGAATGCCCGGCAGCACATTGCCGCGCTTCGACAACGCGACAATCAGCGCCGTGAGAAGCCCGCCCACCAGGCCTTTCCAAACAATGTCCATGCGCCAAGAATGAGCATGGACACCGTTTGATGCAAGAATTTGGTGCTTAAATCAGCCGGTTCTTAAACGGGGACAGTTTTGACGTTGTAATCGAACAAGCCCAAGCGCAGTTCGCCCGACGTGGTGCCGCGCAGCGAGCTTGGATCATCCGACTGGTAAATTTCGCCCTGGCGGCGCGAGTTAAGCAGAACCATCTTGGTCCGCTCTTTACGGGCATTTTCATAGCGCTGAACGCCTTCGTCGATAGTTGCCGCCGCATCGAAGGCGCGGCCCAGGATTGCGCCGTCTTCAATGGCCATGGCGGCCCCCATGCCCAGGAATGGCAGCATCGGATGTGCGGCATCGCCCAGCAACGTCACGCGGCCCTTGGTCCATTGCGGCAAGGGGTCGCGGTCAAACAACGCCCACTTGAACAGGCGGCCAGGAGGCGTGCTTTTGATGATGGCAACCACGTGTTTGTTGAAGTCGCCGTAAACCGACAGCATCTCGTCCACCGTGGCGGGGATGCTCCAGCCTTCTTCTTTCCATTCCGACGTGCGCGCAATGCCGACGAAGTTCACCAATTTGCGTTTGCGCACGAAATAACGCGTGAAGATTCGGCCCGGCCCCATGGAGGTCGCCGAGGGGGTAGGCACAATGTGTTCGCGCACCGGTTCGGCATCCACCAACCCGCGGAATGCAGCCTGCCCCGTGAAGCGTGGCGATTCAGCGCCGAACATGGCCGTGCGCACAGCCGAGCGCACGCCGTCGCAGCCGATCAGAAGATCGCCCGAATAGCTTTTGCCGTTGGTAAAGGTGGCGGTGACTTTCAAGCCTTCTTGCGAGAAGCTTTGAAAGGCATGGCTGGTGTGAATGGCATCAGCATCGTTGGCGCGCACGGCATCGGCCAAGGCTGCGTGAAGGTCGGCGCGGTGAATCTGGTAGTACTCGGCACCGTACTTGGATTTGAACTCATTCCCACGTTGGGTGTGATAGAGCACCTCGGCGGTTTGGTAATGCACGCTGGCGCCCGATTCCGGGACATCGCCGAACGTGGCCATGAACGGCCCCAAGCCTACGTATTCCAGTGCATGGGTGGCATTAGGGCTGATGGTGAGCCCAGCCCCCACTTCGCCCAGTTGTGGAGCTTGCTCGAAAACTGAAACTTTATTGCCGCAACGCTGCAGTGCTAACGCAGCCGTCAGCCCGCCAATCCCCGCCCCGACAATCAATACATGCGCGTTTTTCATAACTTAACCGATAACATCAGGTACAACTTAGGCACATTAGAAAATGGATGGTCACAACCGCAATGTAACTTACCGCGAGAGTCCAAACCATGATCAGCTAAAACATGCTGTAGATCATGGTTCAGTATGCCTTTAGCGGCCTATGTCTGTTTTTAACGCCCACGCTGAGGTCATGGGGAAAAAGAGACGCTGAATGGGGTTTTGTGCGGGTGCCGGCACTGTCGATTTATGGAGCAATTGCTTTCGCCGCGACTTCGCCACACCATAAGGCGATCATGCAAGCCGCAAAGCAACTTGCGACAGGGTTAGATGGTTTTGCGAACAAAATGAATTAACGAACACGGTGAATTAAAGAACACGATGAATTTGCGAACAATGGTTTCGAAAACAGTTCTTCCAGGTATCGCGGGCCTGGTTTTCATGGGGCTGGCAGGATCTGGCCTGGCCCAGGCCCCCGCGCCGTCGCTGAGCGCCCCAACGGTGCCGCCGCAAAAACCGCTCTCGGCCGAACGTTTGGCCATGCCTCTGTTTCCGGCAGGCTGGAAAGAAGTGGTGACCGACCGCGGCAATATTGACGTCATCGAATATGTGCCGAACGGTGAAAACATCACGGCCTGGCGCAACAAGATCACGTTGGAAGTCTATCACGAGATGAACACGCTACCGCTGGACGCCATGCAGCGCCGCGCGCAGGGCCAGAACCGCGATGCTTGCGAAGGTGCTGTGGAAGGACGGTTTCAGTCCGGCATGAACAACGGCTACCCGTCAGCCTTTTGGGTTCTAGGCTGCAAGCGCAATCGTGATTCAGGCATGGGCGAGACGCGCTACACCAAGGCGATCCAGGGGTCGCAGCGCATGTACATTTTAACGCGCGCGTGGCGCACACCGGCGTTCGGCGATAACGGACCGGAGATTCCCCAGCGCGCGCTGGAAGACGCGGTAGCGTTTCTGACCACGACGGTAGCGTGTTCCGACGACGACTCGAAGCACGCATGCCCGGCGACCAGCAAAAAATAAGACCGGATAAAATCCGTTAGCGCCGCTGAACCATCGCGCCCAAGGGTGCGCCGCCAACAATATGAATGTGAAAGTGGGGCACTTCCTGGCCGCCATTCAAACCGGTGTTGGCAATGATGCGGTAACCTGCATCTTTCACGCCCTTCACCTCGACCACTTTATGTATGGCACGATTGAACGCAACCAATTCGGCATCTGACGCTTTTTCAGAAAAGTCCGTGGCCGAGATATACTTGCCCTTGGGGATCACCAGCGTGTGCACCGGTGCGGCAGGGTTGATGTCTTCAAAGGCCAGCGTATGCGTATCTTCGTAGACTTTCTTGCACGGGATCTCGCCGCGCAAAATGCGGGCGAAGATATTGTTGTCGTCGTACGCCATGACTGTACTCTTTCTTTATTGGCCTTTTTTGCGCGCTTCTTTCACCGCCAGCCCCGATGTGCCAAAGCGCTTTTCAAGCTCTTCCCAAACTAAGGTCGGTTTAATGCCTTTCGACGACCACAGCACCAGCATGTGATAAAGCACGTCGGCACTTTCGCGGACCAGGCGTTCTTGGCTTTCGGACACCGCGGCGATTACGGCTTCCACCGCTTCTTCACCCATTTTCTGCGCGATCTTCTGCGTGCCTTTGCCGAACAGACGCGCGGTGTAGGACGTTTCAGGGTCCGCGAGCTTGCGGCTTTCCACTACGTCGTACAGGTCGGTCAGAATTTTTTCAGTCGTCATGTTTGGTCCCCCGCTATTGTCGCGGTTCGAAGGTTTTGTCTGGCGCAGTATCGTGCGCGCGTGATTTAGCGAACAGGTAAGCCAGCTTGGCTTAGGTGCGCCTTAGCTTGGCGAATCGTATATTGACCGAAGTGGAAAATGGAAGCGGCAAGTACGGCTGTCGCATGACCTTCACGCACGCCCGCAACCAGGTGATCCAAGGTGCCCACACCGCCCGAGGCGATCACCGGCACCGGCACCGCATCAGCCACAGCCCGTGTCAGCGGGATATTGTAGCCGGCCTTGGTGCCGTCACGGTCCATGGACGTCAGTAGAATTTCACCCGCCCCATATTCAGCCATGCGTTTCGACCACGCCACAGCATCGATGCCGGTTGCGTTGCGCCCGCCATGGGTAAAAATCTCAAACTTATCAGGGCCGGTCTGCTTGGCGTCCACCGCCACGACGATGCACTGATTGCCGAATTTTTCAGCGGCTTCTTTGACGAATTCAGGGTTTTTCACCGCTGCGGTGTTGATGGACACCTTATCGGCACCGGCCAAAAGCAGTTTGCGGATATCCTCGGTGGTGCGCACGCCGCCGCCCACTGTTAACGGCATAAAGCACTGCTCGGCCGTGCGGGCCACCACATCGAACAGCGTATCGCGGTTTTCCGAACTGGCCGTAATGTCGAGAAAACACAGTTCGTCGGCCCCTTCGGCATCGTACAGGCGCGCCTGTTCCACCGGGTCGCCAGCGTCTTTCAGGTCAACGAAGTTGACGCCCTTCACGACGCGGCCGTCTTTCACATCTAGGCAAGGAACAACACGTATTTTCAGCATCGTTTATGCTTTCAGCACATCAATGGCGGCTTTGATATCCAGACGGCCATCATAAATCGCGCGGCCCGTAATCACGCCCGAAAGCCCTGATTTTTCCTGCGCCTTCGCGGCTTTGATATCATCCAATGATGACACCCCGCCCGAGACAATCACCGGAATCGGCACAGCCTTGGCTAGGTCAGCAGACGCCTGAATGTTGGGCCCGCCCATCAAGCCATCGCGATCAATGTCGGTATGAACGATGGCCGCCACACCCGCATCAACAAACCGCTTGGCGAGATCCACCACCGACAGACTTGAAGCTTCAGCCCAGCCTTCAGTGGCGACCATGCCGCCGCGCGCATCGATGCCCACCGCGATCTTGCCGGGAAAGGCTTTGCAGGCCTCTTTCACCAGGCTTGGGTTTTTCACGGCCACGGTGCCCAAAATGGCGCGCGATAAACCCGCCGTCAGCCACGTTTCAATGGTCGCCAAATCACGGATGCCGCCACCAAGTTGAACAGGCACTTTTGCTTCGCGCAAAATCGCCTTCACCGGCTCTTCATTGACGGGTTTGCCAGCAAACGCGCCGTTCAAATCGACCACGTGAATCCATTCCGCACCGGCATCCACGAATTCCTTTGCTTGCGCGCCAGGGTTATCGTTGAACACGGTCGATTGGTTCATGTCGCCCTGACGCAAGCGCACGCACTGACCGTCTTTCAGGTCGATGGCGGGAAACAGAATCATGGCTTCCAACTCAGGAAATTGGCGATGAGTTTCAAACCCGTCGCTTGGCTTTTTTCCGGGTGAAACTGCGTGCCCACCATGTTGTCGCGGCCAATCAGCGCGGTCACGGCACCGCCGTAGTCCACTGTGGCCAGAACATGCTCGGGCTTTGCGCAACGCATGTGATAGCTGTGCACGAAGTAGGCGTGATCGCCGTTATTGATGCCCTTTAAAACTGGGTGCGATGGCGCCGACAGGCGCAGTTCGTTCCATCCCATGTGTGGGATGCGAAAGCCGGTACCCCCCGGCCCTTCGGCGGCCGCGTTTTTAGGGGGTTCAAGGGAAACGACATCGCCGGCGATCCAACCAAGGCCGGCTGTTTCGTGATGCTCAAGTCCACGCGTGGCCATGAGTTGCATGCCAACACAAATGCCGAGGAACGGCTTGCCTTTTTTGATCACCGCATCGTTCAGCACATCCACCATGCCCGGTACGGCATCGAGCCCACGGCGGCAATCCGGGAATGCGCCAACACCCGGCAACACAATGTGTTCCGCGTTCGCGACCACCGCGGCATCGGCGGTGACGGAAATGCCAGCGTTGTAGCCGGCATCGCGGGCTGCACGTTCAAATGCTTTTGCCGCCGAGCGAAGGTTGCCCGAGCCGTAATCAATAATCGCAACAGTCATTGTTTATTTGTCGCAATTCCCACGCCAACCGGTATCCACTTGTCGGGGAATTGCTCCTTAAAGGCTGCCGCCCAGCACGCCCTTGGTTGATGGAATCGCGTCGGACTTGCGCGGATCGATTTCAATGGCCTGGCGCAAACTGCGCGCCAAACCTTTGAAGCATGACTCGACGATATGGTGGTTATTTTCACCATACTTGTTCCACACGTGCAGCGTCGCACCGGCTGATTGCGAGAAGGCCTGGAACCATTCTTTGAAAAGTTCCGTGTCCATGTCGCCCAACTTCGGTTTGCTGAAATCAACTTTCCAAATCAGATACGGACGATTGGAGAGATCAATCGCTACATCAGACAGCGTTTCATCCATCGGAATTGTCGCAGCGCCATAACGCGTAATACCGGCGCGTTCGCCTAAAGCTTTGGAGACCGCTTCGCCGACACAGATGGCGGTGTCTTCAGTGGTGTGGTGAAAATCGATATGCAAATCTCCCGATGC
>JAEUKL010000294.1 GCA_016793005.1 Rhodospirillaceae bacterium
TATCGCCGACATTCAGCTGTTGATATTTTATCTCGGATTTTTGGTAAGGCATCTCGAGCCCTCGGATTACAAGCCTAAATTCTTACAAGCCTAAATTCTGCGGATTGAAGCGGTGTTCAGGATCAAGCGCCGTCTTGATCTCACGCAGCAGTCGCCACGTTTCCGGCGCAAGTGCGTCTTCATACGGATAGAACTTGGCAAGCTGCACATGCAAAGCGCCACGCTGAAACATGAAATCACGCAAGTCATTGCGCATCTGTTTTGCAAAGGTCCGGGCATCCAGGTTGGGTTTCAGCCCCCGGAATTTATCGGCTTCGTCTTTGCTTAAATGACGCAGATGCAGTTCACTCACTTCATCGGCCCAATAGAAACTGGGCTCGCACTGGAAATACCCGTGCCCCCAGTTGGTCATGTAACTTTCCTGAATGCCTAAACGCTGCATCTCGGGCTTGCGTTGCGCAAAGAACCCTTGCACGGCGGTGGCAATTTCAACAGCGCGCGAGAGGGGCCAGATGGAGTTGGTGGGCACCCAGCGCTGGCCCTGCCCGCCCAGAAATCCACGCACCGAGTAGCCCCGCGCCTCCATGGCGCGCGGCAGCACATTTGCGATCTCACGGCCGCGCTTGAGGCAAACCACGCGCGCTTTGGCCATGCCCGCTTCGGCCATGGCATCGTCCAGGCCTTCAGCCGAGAGATGCAGCGACCACTTCACGCCCTCCATGAAGTTTGCCCCGCCGACCATGCCTGATGCGCCCTGGGCTGCCATCTTCACGGTGTCTTTGAGGCCGCCCAGCAGCGACGAGCCTGAGGTCGATACATCGCCCAAGGTTTTCAGAGCTTCCTTAAAACCAACCTTCACTGAGTTCTGGCTCTTGAACGGATCAAGCCCCACGCGCCGATAGAGGTAATCAAAATGGCTGAGGTCGATCATGGTCGCGGCCATGTCTTCGTAGGTCTCAAATGCAAATGAGGCGTGGGCCATGCCCTCGGGCTTGGCATACAACTGCAATGCAGCCGCCGTCTTGATGCCAAACACGCCCGTGTCACCCGTGAAAAGCCCGGTCAGATCGGGCCCGTAATCGCGATAAAACGGTGCCGCACCTTTGCGGCTCCATGACCCTGTACGAACAACAGTTCCATCCGCACGCACAACTTCAAGGCCCAGAATGCCCTTCATGCCCGACGGAACATTCTGCGACAGTGCTCCACCGACCGTGGAATAAAGGCCAGAGAACGGCGCACCGAACACAAGCTTTAAACCGTGCGGTTTAAGCGCCTGCGAAACTTTCTCCCACGTCGCACCGGCGCCCACGACGATATAGCGGTCCACCGGATTAACAGTGACAACCTCATCCAAGCGGCGCAGGTCAATCAGCACCGCCCCCTTCACCGCAGGCACGTAGCCCTTGGTGTATGACATGCCGCCGCCACGGATGTAGATGTTTACGCCTAAATCTTTCGCAGCGCTGACAATGCGCGATACTTCATCGGTTGTGGCAGGCTGCACAACCACGTCGGCAATATGTGCGTCATCCCAAAAAAAGATGTCGTTGGAATAGACCCGGCATTCCGCGGGGTCTGTGATCACGTGGCTTGCGCCCACAATGGCGGCAAAGGTGTCGCTGATATTCGGCATAATGTACGTTACGGTGTGTTGATTACGGTGATTGATCGCAGTGATTAATTTCAGTGTTTGATCTCAGTGATTGATCTCAGTGGGGCGTCCTTGCGCATCGACCGCAACGAAGGTGAATACGCCTTCCGTCACATGGATCGGCTCGGAGAGAACCGAGCGCCGACGCACCCACATCTGGATTTGCAGCGTCATCGACGTACGGCCCGTTCGCAGAACGCTGGTGTAGCACGAGACCTCATCGCCCACGTGCACGGGTTTGTGGAACTTCATCGCATCAATGGCGACCGTGACGACGCGCTGGCCCGTCAGGCCCCCGGCATAGAGCGCGCCGGCGATATCCATTTGGCCGACGGCCCAGCCGCCAAAGATGAACCCAGCCGGGTTGGTGTCGGCGGGCATAGCCAGCACGCGAAGGGACAACTCGCCCGAAGGGGCTGTCGGCTGCGGTTTTTCAGTGGTCATACGCGAATTTACCCAACATCTTGTGGTTTTTCGAGAACCCGAATACTTTCCGTGGCTCTCGACCTCCGCCCTCTCTATATAATGACGCTATGGCCGACCTTTTCAACTCATCATCCAAACGCGGCGGCGGTTATACCGCCAAAGATATCGAAGTTTTAGAAGGGCTTGAGCCGGTTCGCCGCCGCCCCGGCATGTATATCGGCGGCACCGATGAAAAGGCGATGCACCACTTGATCGCCGAAGTGTTGGACAACGCCATGGACGAGGCTGTGGCGGGCTATGCCTCGATCATTGAAGTGCACCTGGGTGCCGACAACGAAGTGATGATCCGCGACAACGGCCGCGGCATGCCCATCGACCCGCACCCGAAGTTCAAGAACAAGTCGGCCCTCGAAGTGATCATGACGACGCTGCACTCGGGCGGCAAATTCTCGGACAAAGTATACCAAACCTCTGGGGGCCTTCACGGCGTCGGCGCCAGTGTGGTGAACGCACTCTCGAAAGAGCTGGTGGTGGAAGTGTCGCGCGACAAAACCGCGTGGCAGCAAAAATTTTCGCGCGGAACGCCCAAGGGCAAGCTGACCAAGTTGGGCCCCTCGAACCGCCGCGGCACAACCGTGACGTTTACACCCGACGAGCAGATTTTTGGCGACAAATCCGCCTTCAAACCCGCCACCGTCTACCGCATGACGCGCTCGAAGGCGTATCTGTTCGAAGGCGTGCGCATTAAGTGGTCGTGCGACAAATCCCTGCTGAAAGGCGTCGAAAATGTGCCCGAGCAGGAAGAAATTCATTTCCCCAACGGGCTCACGGACTATCTCGCCCACGTCACCAGCGGCCGCAAAACTGTTGCAAACACCGTGTTCCACGGCAACGCAAAGTTCAGCGATGAAGACGGCCGCGTAGAGTGGGCCATGTGCTGGCCCGAAGATAACGAAGGCTTTTTGAATTCGTACTGTAATACCGTGCCCACACCTGAAGGCGGCACGCACGAACAAGGCTTTAAATCCGCTCTGCTGCGCTCACTTAAAGGCTACGCCGAAATGGTCGGCAACAAGAAGGGCAGCATTCTCACGGGCGAAGACATCTGGGGCGGCAGTTGCATGATGCTCTCGGTGTTCATCCGCGAGCCGCAGTTCCAAGGCCAGACCAAAGAAAAGCTGGTGTCGGTTAACGCGATCAAGCTGGTGGAAACCGTGGTGAAAGACCACATGGACCACTGGCTATCGGGCAACCCGGCGACGGCCGAGATTATCCTGGATGTTGCGATTGAGACCGCTGAAGAGCGGATGCGCAAGAAGCAGGACAAAGATATGTCGCGTAAAACCGCGACAAAGAAACTGCGCCTGCCCGGCAAACTGGCCGATTGCAGCCGCGCTGAAGCCGCAGGCACAGAGCTTTTCATTGTCGAAGGTGACTCAGCCGGTGGGTCGGCAAAACAGGCCCGCAGCCGCGAAACCCAAGCTATTCTGCCCTTGCGCGGGAAAATTCTGAACGTGGCCTCGGCCAGTGACGAGAAACTTCGCGCAAACCAGGAATTGCAAGATCTGATCGAAGCCTTGGGGTGCGGCATTCGCGATAAGTTCGATCTGGAAAAGCTGCGCTACGAAAAAATCATCATCATGACGGATGCCGACGTGGACGGCGCTCACATCGCCAGCCTTTTGATGACATTCTTTTACCGCGAAATGCCCAAGCTGATCGAAGCCGGGCACCTGTACTTGGCCATGCCGCCATTGTACCGCCTGACGCAGAAGAACAATTCGATCTATGCGCGTGATGACGCCGACAAAGAGCGCATCATGAAGACCGTGTTTGACTCACGGTCCAAGGTTGAGGTCAGCCGCTTCAAAGGCCTGGGCGAAATGCCCCCCGCGCAGTTGAAGGAAACCACAATGGACCCGTCAAAGCGCGTTCTGATGCGTGTTGAAATTCCGGATGCCATGAGCCCCGAACAACGCGCTGACGCCAAAGCCACCGCCAAACTGGTGGAACAGCTGATGGGCCGGAAGCCGGAAGAGCGCTTCAAGTTCATTCAGGAACGGGCGCAGTTTGCGGGCGAGTTGGATATTTAGCAATTCTCTAAAGTTGCATTTTCTAACAACACCCCTCATAGTCGAAACATATGTCGCTATGAGGGAGCGCTTAAGGTGGCTCAAAAATTGAGATTTTGTACGGCCTTCACGGGCGCACTGACGATCTCTACGCTGATGGCCTCTACGCTAATGGCCAATGCTGCCAGCGGGCAAGAAGACAAAACCGAAATTCAGGTGACCAGTTTCCTCAATGATGTGGCAACCTTGAAGTACGAATACGTGTTCCGCCAGTATTCGTGGGCGCTGATGAGCTATGATCTTGATGCCCAAGACGATGTAACCTACCGCCGCCCCGCCAACTTGCCGGGCTGTAAACAGTTGATCGACTGGGGCATTGACAAGGGCCGCTTCACGATCACCTCAAACGATAAAGAGGTCTGCTCCGGCCCCTTAAGCATCTGCGATATGAGAAATTTCTCGATTGAGGTGCATCCGGGCGGTTGCAAGTGGCGCGCCCTGCGATAGGGCCAGGCTTAAGCTTCTACGCCAGCGCCGATAGCGGCTGAAACACGGGCCGGAATGGCCCCTTCGCCTTTACGCGTATCAATTTCAGTATTGAGGCGCTCGGCGAATACTTGCGCAGCCGTTGCGACACCATCCGACGCCGCCGCCTCGACCGCGCTCATGGCGGCCAGCAGAAATAACGTGCCGAAAGCAGCGTTCACGTTCAGCGACGACAACGCGGGCGTAGCGCACAATTCAGCCACCGTGCGCGGACCAGCCTCCAAGGCCTTTAAAAAAGCCCGGTGCACAGGCGCGTTCAAGGTTAAGGTTGCGCCCTCGGTGGTTAGTTTTGCGGCCGCAAGATCCGAAGGTTTCATCAACGCTGCGAAGCGTGTGCACGCCATCGCTTCCGTCAACGCCGCATCGGACAACGTGCGTGGGCCACGCATGTAGACGTCACGGCGAAACTGCTTGTTGTTCAGCACATCTTTCAGCGTTTCGCGCTGAAGAGTGGTTGTCATCTCGGCGTAGAGGGCTTTGGCTTCGGGCTTGACCGCAATATCGCCCACGTTGTCCTGCAAATTGCCCGACGCCACATACGGCAACCCAATGCTCTCAAACTCGCGCGACACATCCTCAAAATAAAACGGCGCCCAGGCCGCGTTGAGATATTCGTGCGCGAGGTAAGCCGGGTTTTCCTTTTCCATGTGCTCAAGGCGCATCGACACCGTGGGGTTAGCGCGAAAATAGATCGGCTGCGCTTTTTCGACCGCCCGCACATTCATCAACGCTGTTTTCACGCGCTCGGGTAATGTGCCGTTGGCGCGGTCGTATTCCGCCTTCAGCAGTTCACGCACCGGTTCCATGGCGGCCCAACCGGGCAAGGTGTTGTAGCTGACGTAAGCGAGGCCACCCGGCTTCAGCTTTGCGTCGACAAGCCGAAGAATATCCGCCCGATAATTTGCAGCCACCCACGTCCACACGCCGTGCATGGCAATCAAGTCAAACGCCGGCCAATCTTGCGCGGTCAAGTCGGCAAAACTGATTTGGAACAGATGCAGGTTCGTCACACCGGCTGCCGTGGCCAGCCCGCGCGCGTGCTCCACATGTTCGGGCAACAGATCAACGCCGTAAAACTGCGCGTGTGGATTGGCGGCCGCCAACATGACCAGCGACACCCCCTGCCCGAACCCGAGTTCCATATATGTGTACGGCGCATCGCAGTTGAGGGGGGCGAAGCCGTTGGCCAGCACCGCCAGCCCCAGACGGCGCGGATTGAGCGCGCGGTGAAAGCGCATCACGTAGGGTGCGCTTGTCACATATCCGCCGCCGGTGTCGTGCCCTGGTGCCACGCTGCGCCCCTCAATCAGCCTTGCTGATCTTATCCCACCTAACCCAGGTCCCGACAGACGGCAGATCACTCACGCCTTTGCGGACGGCATCAAAGTAGACGATGTCCCACAGCAGAATCGCCGGATAAAGCTCGTGGTAGCGTTTGAACACCTGCCGGGTCAGGTCTTTGCGCTCGTCTTGCGTCTTGGCGGAGAGTGCACGCTGCAACGTGGGCAGCCCCTCCTTGTCGCAAAACCATGGATAGAGATGCAGGCACGAATGCAGTTTCAGCGACCGCAAACTGTCCAACGAAGGGGCCGTACCGTAGTCGGTCGCAAAGGCGTCGCCGCCAAAGCCCGCGGTCGTATGCATTCCGGTTGAGAGCTGGCTGATCAGGATCGGCCTGATTTGCATCTTTACGCCAACCGCCGCCAAATCCGCCGCGATCTGTTGAAACAGCGCGCTGTCGGAAACAGCACCGCCCATGACAGCCTCTAAGGTGAATGACAATCCGTTGGCATATCCGGCCTCGGCCAACAGACGTTTGGCTTGCGCCGGATCGTACGGATAGGCCGCTAAAGACGGGTCATACCCCGAAGCATTGGGCGGCGTGAACTGGCTGGCCGGCTTCACCAGCCCCGCCAGTAAAAGCTCGGACATGGCCGCGCGATTGACCGCAAGGTTCAACGCTTTGCGCAAGCGCACATCCTTGAACCGCGGGTCGCGTTCTGAATCGAGCACGATGGTAAATACGCCTGTACCGGGGCTGGCCTGCAACCTGTGGCCCGCTATCTCGACAGTGCTTTTATCTTCCGCGCGCAAGGCCAGCGCCACATCGAGCTTGCCCGAAAGCAAGCCTTGCACGCGCGAGGGGATTTCGGGGATGACCAAGAGATTGAGTTTGTCGACCTTTGGCGCACGCCACGAGCCTTTGAAGGCCGTCATTTCCAAGCGCGCGGGGTTCCACGACACAACCTGGAACGGCCCGGTGCCAACCGGCTTCATGCGCGATGCATCGGGCCCGGCTTTGGTCCAGTAGTCTGGCGCAATGATGCGCAAAGCCGACACTTCCGTATGCAAAACGGGATTGGGCGTCCTGGTGGTGATTTCCACCGTGAGATCATCCAACGCCCGCACGCCGGCAAGGCTGGAGAGTTCCTGCGTTGTGGTATCGCCTGTTGCCTCTGGGCTGAGAAGGTAGGTGATGGAGGCCACAACGGCCGCACTAGTGAATTTTTCGCCGTTAGAGAACAACACATTCGGGCGCAGTTTGAATTCCCAGGTCGTGTCGCTGGTTTGCCGCCACGACAGTGCGAGCCAGGGCTCGACTTCGCCTTTTTGATTCACGAATGTCAGCGCGTCGTAGATGGCCGTAAACGTGTAGATGCCGGGCAGGTTCGAGACCGCGTACGGATGCCCAAACTCGCGCGGGAAACCAATCACACCGACATTCAGGGTTTGCGCGCTGGCGGCAGAACTGACACTAGCCAGCGCCAATACGCCCAGCAAAGCCTGGTAACGTTTTTTCACGATTATTGTTTCACCACTATCGCGTGGCGCAGTCGGTGACTTTGAACGAGGTCACGCAGCCGTTGGTGCCCATGCCTACAAACACATTCAAGTCATCGGCATTTTCGTAGAAACATCCAGTCGAGACTTGGCAGCGCCCGCGATCATCCACCACATAAATCGACATCGGCGTTTTGCCGTCAGCACTGAGCGGCATGGAGCTGCACGCCTGTCCCCGTGGTCCGACAACACCCTGATAGAACTTCGACATGTCGCCAAACGGCGCACCATGAACATAAGCGACGTTGCGGTCAGACCGGTTCTCAATGCACATGGCCGACGCTTGGCCTGAGGCTAGAACGGCTATGGCAAGACCCAGAACACATGAAATTGGCCGCATCGAAATTTCCCCCAACGTC
>JAEUKL010000307.1 GCA_016793005.1 Rhodospirillaceae bacterium
ATGATGGCAGCGGCAGCCTTTGCAGCCGTCAGCGCTTCGGGTGACAGCTTGGCAGCAGCTTCAGCGCCGAGCGTTTGAATGACGGTGGCATTGCGAGAGGCAAGGGCAGCCGCCAAAAGCCCGCCGTACTTTTGTTGGTCGTTCAGCGTGGCATCGCTGAGTACAGCGCCGAGATTGAGTTTCAGGTCTTTGGCGTAGTCGGGTAAGGCATCCCGTAATGCATCGGTGGTCATGGTCGTTACTCCGATAAAAGAAACCCGGGGGCCACCCTTTTGGGGAGGGGGAGGGGGGTAAGAGCAGCCCCCGGGGGCGTTAAACCGTTTAGACTTTTGCGGGATTAAGCCGCTTTAAGCGTCTCTTCGCCTTTGTTCCACGCGCACGGGCACAGTTCGTCCGTTTGCAAGGCATCAAGCACGCGCAGCACCTCCTGCGGGTTGCGGCCAACGTTGAGGTCGTTCACCGCGACGTAGCGGACGATGTTGTCCGGATCGACGATGATGGTGGCGCGATAAGCAACGCCTTCGTTCGGCTCGATGATGCCCAACGCGTTCGCCAGATCTTTCTTGATGTCGGCCAGCCACGGGTACTTCACAGCCCCCAGGTCTTCACGGCTTTTGCGCCAGGCATGGTGCACGAAGTCGGAGTCCGTCGAGGCGCCCAGAAGCTGGGCATCGCGATCCAGGAAGTCGCGGTTAATGGCGTCGAAGCCAAGAATTTCGGTCGGGCATACGAAGGTGAAATCTTTCGGCCAGAACACGAACACTTTCCATTTGCCCGCGTACGAGGCATCGGTGATGACCGGGAATTCCAGCGACGTATCGACCGAGGCTTTCAACGAGAAGGCGGGAAGTTTTTGACCAATGGTAATCATGGGGTTTTGCTCCAAATAAAGGGTTGCTGCACCTGAACCGGGGCACGAGCCTCACCCCACACATGAGGTTGTCGCGCCCGACCCGGTACCCCTCTTGTATAAGACGCAGTTTTGAGTAATTCTAACGATTAAATATTCTTATATTAATCGAGAAATTCGATGAAAGATCTGCCCTCGCCACGCCAACTGCGCTACCTGATCGCGCTCTCCGAAACGCTACACTTCGGGCGGGCAGCATCGATGTGCGCGGTTACGCAATCCACCCTCAGTGCCGGGCTGAAGGAACTTGAGGCGACTTTGGGTGTCACGCTGGTCGAGCGCACCAAGCGCAGTGTGGTGGTGACGGCTTTGGGCCGCGTGATTGCGGCGCGGGCGCGTGAAACCGTGCAGGCGCTGGAGGACCTGGTGGATCTTGCCCAAAGCGGGCGCGGGCAGTTGATGGGCCCGTTGAATTTGGGGGTGATCCCCACCATCGCACCGTATCTGTTGCCGGCTCTGCTGACGGCAACGCGCAAACAATTCCCGAAATTAAAAATATTCGTGCGCGAAGAGCAAACGGCATCGGTGTTGGCGCGGTTGCATGAGGGGGCCCTGGATGTGGCGCTGATTGCCTTGCCCTACGACACTGACAGTTTGACGGTCGATGAAATTGGCGCGGAAGACGTGGTGATTTGCCTGCCGACCGACCATCCGCTGGCCAAAAAGAAAAGCATCGCCGCCGCAGATTTAAAAGACGTCCCGTTGCTTCTGCTTGAGGACGGGCACTGCTTGCGCGACCACGCGCTCGCCGCCTGCAGGCTGACGACCAAGCGCGCCAATGAAGTGTACCAGGCCACATCTTTGGCAACATTGGTGCAAATGGTACGTGGCGGCTTGGGCGTGACCATGCTGCCGCGCATGGCGGCACCCATTGAGACGTCCGGCCAGAGCGGGATCGTGATTCGTCCGTTGGAGCGTGAAACCACGGCGCGGCAGATCGCGCTGGTGTGGCGCGTATCGGCGGTGAAGGGGCCAGAGTTTCACAAGCTTGCAGGTGTGTTCCGCAATGTCTTCAAGGCGCACGTTCGCCAAGCTCAGAAAGCCTAAAGCCATGTTGCGGGTCGTGCAGGGACTTTGTGTTGTCGTCGCGGCTATTTTTGTCGCAGCCATGAGCGCGCCGCGTGATGCGCCGCTGAAAGGGATTGATCTCGCGAAGACCTGCCGCAGCGCCGTGGCCGAAGATGACGCGCTTTGCCGTGGATTTGTCGACGGCTTCACTTACGGTGCTCAATTGGCGGTGGGGCCGGAGTTCATCCGGCAGTGGCGGTACGGCGCGCAAACCTGGTGTTTTCCGGCGAGCGCCGACCATGCGGCATTGCGCCAAACGTTTTTGGCCTATGCGCAGGCCAATACCGGCACGCTGCATTTTCCGGCGGCCATTGTGCTGGCCAATGCGTTTGCAGCGGCCTACGCCTGCAAATAGCGCTGCGCATTCTTCAAAAAGCGCCGGACGGCTCTTGGCGAACCGCCCGGCGTTCAAGGCCGCATGGAAACTTTCAGGAAAAGAACCTTGCGGAGAGCGTTTTAGTCGTTCGCGACTTTAGTAATTTGCAACGAGTGCCACGAAGTAGTGATCTTCTTTCCAGCGCATCGACGTGAGATTGCGTTCGCTTAAGTCGCTGTTGGGGTCGAGGCTTTTGGCTTTGGCGTAGTCGTCGCGCGCCAGCGATTCCTTGCCCATCTTGGCGTAGAGATTGCCGCGGTTGATGTAGGTGCCGGCGCGCTCGGGCGTCAGCGCGACGCTTTGGCTGCAGGCGTCCAGCGCTTCGCTGTAGCTTCGCTTCAATGTTTGGCTGACGCAGAGCGTATTCAGGGCCGCGGCCTTTTCATTGACCGACAGGCCGCCCGTGCTGATGGCGGCATTGGCCAGCTTTTCACTTTGGTACCAGTCTTGCGCCTGTACAACCTGCGACATGCGGGCCACCAGGTCATTTTTCGCAGGCGCCAGGGCCGCCGTTTGCAGGTCGGCGGCAATGGCATTGGCCGCTAAAACATTGAAAGAAAACAATAAAGCAATACGGGGCAGGGTGGTCATGGCTTACTCCTATAGGCGTCGAGGGGATGCACAAAAATTGTGCGTCACAAATAAACGATTAAAATAAGTGCAGTTCAAGGAGTTATATTGCATAGCAACATGATTCTTGTTGCAATGCACAATATGCTGTGACAGCCTAACACTGCGCCTCGTCTAAGGTGCCCAGGCTGAAGGCCTCGTCTCCCCCCCGATCCCGCACCGATGGTCGTGCTTTCCGCGTATCATGCGCGATGATTACGGAAAGGCTGAGGTATGGCGTCCTCTCTCGATGCGCTTTTGAACAAGATCGTTGGCGCGGATCGCGCGGCCATGCTGCACGCGGTGATGATTGTGCATCCCGCATTGAAAGTGCCAGACGAACATGTGTCGCGCGCTGTCCTGGCGCAAGCGCTCAACATGGCGCTGTTCAGTGACCTGATTGCGCGCGTACCGTTCGCCGAAGCGTATGTTCAGGATTGCCTGCGAACCCAGCGCAAGGTGTTTCATGACCACGGGGCCCTGCGCACAGTCGCCATGTCGGGCATGGGCGCGTTGCCGCCTGGTGAAGAAGCCATTCTGCGTGTGATCCGGCCCTTGGGGTATGTGCTGGGTGATGTGTATCCGCTGGAAAAACTGAAAATGACCGGGCGATCGTACAAGCACGCCGATTTGCCCGAAGACATCGCGCAGTTCTTTATTAGTGAATTTCACCCGGAGCTTTTTTCGCCTGCGTTCCAAGACGCTGTTCGCCGAGTCACGGCACCGTCGCGCGATCCGTTGACGGCAAAAGCAAAAGAGATTTTGGCGCGGCTGTCATGCGAGGGACATTTAAGTTTCGCCGATGCATCTGCCGTCCTACCGGTGCTGTTGGCGTGCTTTGCCTGCCAGCATGAGCCTGCGCATTTAGGTGATTACGAGATGCTCTTGGAATCCTCTGCCGAGATGGCCTGGATTTCGACCGAGGGTAATACGTTCAACCATGCGACCGACCGCGTGGAGAATGTCGAAGCGGTGGCGCAAGAACAAAAGAGCCTGGGCCGCCCCATGAAAGATGCTGTCGAAATCTCGGCGTCGGGCCGCGTGCGCCAGACGGCATTTCGGGCCGCCATGGTGCAGCGTGCTTTCCGCGCCGCAAATAGTGTGATCATCATGCGCGAGGTGCCGGGGTCGTTCTACGAATTCATCACACGCCAAAGCATGACCGATACCGCGACGGGGCAGAAGAAACTCGATCTTGCGTTTGACAGTTCCAACGCCCAGGGCATTTTCAAAATGACCTCTGTCGTATAGGCGTTGGCGGACGTATGTCGGGCACTAACTTAATCGAACGCGCGCAGCCGTGGCTGGGGACGATTGTCAGCCTTGGCGTGGCGGGCTTAAGCGATGCGGTGGCTCATCAGTCCATCGACGCTGGTTTTGCGACCGTGCGACGTCTGCACGACCTGATGAGCTTTCATGAACCTGCCAGCGATGTCAGCCGCCTGAACTGCAAGGCGCATCTGGGACCGGTCGAGGTTGATGCACATACTTATGCCGTGCTTTCACAAGCGCACCAGATCAGCGCTGCCACTGCTGGGGTGTTCGACGTCACAGTGGGGGCCATGCTGGCGGCCTGGGGGTTTTTGCCAGGGGCAGGCGCCATCCCGCACGGCGGAACGTGGCGCGACATTGAACTGATTGAGCCACATGCGGTTCGCTTTCATCAGCCGTTGTGGGTTGATCTGGGCGGCATCGCCAAAGGCTACGCGGTTGACTGCGCGCTGCAAACCCTGCTGGCGCACGGCGCAACGCAAGTCCGTGTCAATGCCGGTGGCGATATTCGCGTCGCAGGTTCGGCAGCGCATCGGATCATGCTGCGCGTGCCCGAGCACCCCAAAGCCGATGTGCCGGTCCTTGAGATCGCCGATGCCGCTCTGGCCAGCAGCAGCAACACCACGACCAAACGCCAGATCGGTGACCGGATGGTGGCCCCGCATCTGAATGGCATCACCAGTAAGGCCGTCGGGTTTGATATGTTCGTCAGCGTTGTGGCCGAGACATGTATGGTCGCCGACGCCCTGACAAAGGTTGTGCTGGCGCTGGGGCCGGAGGCGGATCGCGTCCTCGCGCAGTACCAGGCAACCGCATATATGTACGCGCCGCAACGAGGCTGGCAAACCATTGGAACTGATGTGTGAAAAGCAAACGAACTGAAGCCCGCGTCGGGTTGTTGCCGCGCCGTCGCAAGATCACGATTTATGCCGTGTCGCTGGGCACGTTGCTGACGGGGGCTGTGTGGTTGATCTACCACTACTTCATCCGAACTGTTGACAAGTTTGGCTTTGAATCGCCGGACCCGGCGCAGAAATGGTGGATTATCGCGCACGCGGTGTTTGGCGTGTGCGCGGTGTGGCTGTTCGGTGTGCTGTGGCCTAACCACGTGAAGAAGAGCTGGCGCGTTAAAGTGCGCCGCCTCACCGGCGGGGTGTTGTTCGGCTTAGTGCTGTGGCTGACGCTAACAGGCGTGGCGCTGTACTACATCGGGCAGGATGATTGGCGGTCGTGGACCTCAATCCTGCATTGGGGCGCTGGCCTTGCGGCAGCTGTCGCGTTTATTTGGCATCTGTACTTCCAACGCAGCGTCGAGCGTTAGAGGCTATTTACCCTTCAAATAGCGCGAATGGATGGCCAGGATTTTCTTCACGCCTTCGGTGACGTGTACTGACGAAAGAGTTGAGCCCGAGACCATCTGCACCTCGTCGGTCGGATCCCATTTGCCGGGCTTCTTGCCGGCCAACTGCGCGCGCCATTCCGGCGTATAGAGATCGCAAAAGTTTTCGGCACAGACCAGCACTTCAATGCCTTTTGAAACGCCATCGGGTGTTAATGCCACAAGGTAGGTAATGACATCGTTGAGGCCGTAAACCTGATCGAGGATCAGCCAACTGCCGTCCTCGGCCCGCCACGCTTTGAAAGCAGGGCGGAACGCAGGCACGTTGAACTCGGCTTTCAGGATTTCAAATTGATCCTGCGTCAGCGTGAAGTCGGCCTTTGTGAGTGCCGCGCCGGGAAACAGCTTTTGTTGCCCCATCTCCAGCGTTTGCAGGTCGACCGCCAGGGCCGACGTGCCTAAGGCGAGGACCGTTGCCGGAACCAAAAGAAACTTGGCGCGCATTCGTTATCGATCCTCATAAGCAAAGGGCCAGCAGGTTAACCCCTGCCGGCCCTTCGGTACATATTATTAGGCCGTGGCGTTAAGCGCGCACAGCGTGGCGGACGCCGAAGCCCGGCAACGCGGCGGCGGCATTTTTTTGAATCTCGAAACCGCGCGCCGCGATTTCGTCGGTGAAATTGATGGAGTGGTATTCCAGGCTCCACACTTCGTTGTTCCAGCGGTGATCCCACCAGCGCGAGTACATGCCTTTCGGTGTTCCCTTGGTGCCGCCCGACATGAAGTCGATGGGGTAGTAGACGCCGCCCGGGCGGGTCACGCGCTGCGCTTCGGCAATCACCTTGCGTGTGATCTCGGCGGGCAACTCGTGGTGCACGATGTAGCTGGTGACCAGATCGAAGTAACCATCGGGGAAGCCGGTGTTCTCGGCCATGCGCTGCGCGAAGTTCGCACCGTTGTTCAGGCCGTTGGCGCGCATATGTGCGTAACGCACCATGGGCCCGCCCGCATCGATGCCCCACACTTCGGCGTCGGGGAAGCGTTCCTTCAGGGCGAGTGTGAGTTGGCCGACACCGCAGCCCATGTCGAGGATGCGCTTGACCTTGCCGTCGGCGGGCAGGGGCAGGCGGCCGGCGGTGGCTTTGTGAATCTGGTCCTGCTCGTTGTGGCCGATGACGCTGATGTAAAAGCTGTTGGTGCCGTAGTGATAAATGTAGCCCGCATACGGGTCGCCCACATAGCCGCCCGGCTGAATGTGGATTTCATGGCGCGCATAGGCCGGAATGTCGAAGTTCGGATTCAGTTCCAGCTTGCCCGGGCCGGTTTTGTCGGCGGCTTCCATTTCGCCCAGGTACACCTCTTCGTGCGCATGGAAATGATCGCGCAACGTTTTCCAGGTGATCTGCTGGTTCGCGAGCCACGATTTCTGAGCGAGGTTGAACGCCGGTTCGTCGTCCACCAGTTCGCGTAACTGTTCCATGGTGATCTGCGAGGCTGGGTCAACGCCTTTGGTGGCGATGATGCGCTCGAACAAATTGTTCGACGCGGTGCGGATTTTCTTCGCCTGCATCAAACGGAAACCCAGCGTGAAATCCTGCTGGCTTTCAAGGTCCAGCGTGGCCAAGCGCTTCAGGCGCCCATCGGCGCCGCGCGGACCGGTGTTCGTCACCTTGTCCAAGGTTTGTGCGGCCTGCGCCATTTGTGATGAGACCAACGACGTGAGCGCCACGGTGGCAGAGGCGCCGCTGAATAAAGTCCGACGACCAATCATGAATGTTCTCCTCTTAGCCGCGTTTCGGGAAGTCAGAGCCGGGGGCACGGAAGCCGTCGTCGCCCAAGGGCCCAAGGGTCAGGTCGATGAAGCGGTCGCGGTCCTGTTCCCAGGCCACTTTCTCGGTTTCCGTCGGCACGTATTGCTCGATCATTTTTTGCGTGATGCCCTTTTTCTCCATCACCGCTTCGATCACTTTCATGCGGCGCTTGGTGGCCCACAGTTCGGTGCCCATGGCGATCATGCAACTCACCAGGTTGTCCATCACCGGGTTGCCCAGGAACACGCCGTTCTTTACATCCGACGGAATTGCTTCGGCGGCAAAGGTCTGCCGCTCGGATTTCGTTTCAGCCATCACGTTTCTCCCTCGCTCATACGTACCAACACCAGTTGTGCGCCGTCTGTAGGCGAGCTCAACTTATCTGTATACGGAACCGAAAGTAGAAAAGAGCACAGGCGTACCGTAAAGCGGACACTTTGGTTGCGCTCACTGGTAAAACGAATCTGCCGGCCAGCGCCGTAGCCTCTGTCTGGCAGAAATAACATTTTAAATCATAGGATTAAGACAAAAGCCCCTTGGGCTTGAAGTGGTGTTGCGCAAGGCCGTGTGGTGGTGGCGGCGGCTTTTTTGGCGAAAGCCTTGCGGTAAATATGGCCTCAGACGTCTGCTCCATGCAGGGTTTGCCCTGCCCAGATTCTTGAAATAAGAGCTGTCGCGAATTGGGCCCCTGCGACAAGGCCCACCATGAACGTTCCAAGCCCAAGCTCATTTTGAGTGTGCAGAGGCAGCGTGGGGAGTGCTGCCCCATTGTTAGAAAAACGACAACTACAGCGGCTATCAGCGGCAGACGTTTTCGCCCGGCCGCAGATGAGGGTTGAGATACTTGTATGGAAACGTTTGGCATTACTATCCAAATGCACGTCGGATCGCGTTGCTTAAAGGCCTGTCATCCGTTCCAGATGTTCCGGATACCGCGTACCCTGAATATTCACGCGCGCAACTGCTGCATTAATGTCAACAAGGTCGGCCTGACTGAGTCTAATGCGTGCCGCACCGATATTTTCCGCAAGGCGGTTCTGTTTCGTCGTGCCGGGGATCGGCGCGATCCAGGTTTTCTGTGCCAGCAGCCACGCCAACGCAATTTGTGCTGAGGTCGCGTTTTTCTGGCGTGCAAGGTCGGCTAATACCGTCACCAAGCTTTGGTTTGCTTTGCGCGCGTCGGTGTTAAAGCGCGGTACGATATTGCGGAAATCGGTCTTATCAAATGTCGTGTTTTCGTTGATTGCGCCTGTCAGGAAACCTTTGCCCAGCGGGCTGTACGGCACCAGACCGATGCCCAACTCATCCAGAACCGGAAGAATCTCATCTTCGGGGCGCCGCCACCACAACGAGTATTCGCTTTGGAGGGCTGATATCGGCTGAACCTTGTGCGCGCGTCGAATTGTATCGACACCGGCTTCAGACAAGCCGAAATACTTCACCTTTCCTTCGCAGATCAGATCTTTGACGGCGCCTGCCACATCTTCAATCGGTACGTTGGGATCAACGCGGTGTTGATAGAGTAAATCGATGGTTTCAACTCTCAGACGCTTCAGTGACGCTGTTACCACTTCTTTGATGTGTGCGGGCTTGCTGGTGACGCCACGCTGTTGACCGGTTGACGGGTCAATATCGAAACCGAATTTTGTCGCAATCACGACCTTGTCGCGTACGGGGGCTAAGGCTTGCCCCACCAGAAGTTCGTTCGTGAAGGGGCCATAAACTTCAGCCGTATCAAAAAAAGTCACACCCTGGTCGACGGCGGTGTGAATCAGTTTGATCATCTCCGATGTATCGGCCGCCGGGCCGTAGCCAAAGCTCATGCCCATGCAACCCAGGCCGATTGCTGAAACCCGTAACCCTTCTTTGCCAAGTGCGCGCTGATCCATCGTTTTGCTCCGTATGTGCGGTAAAAGCTTAAATCGCAGTTCGACTGAGGTTTATCTAAGGGTTCCCAACTCTGTCGATTATATGGCATAATCAGCATGTACTTATGAAAATGGATCATGAATGAAACGCGAAGATTTCAGCGAACTCAGCGCGTTTCTGGCTGTCGCCGACGCTCGTAGTTTCACGCGCGCCGCTGCCAAATTGGGCATGTCGCAGTCCGCCCTCAGTCACACCATACGTAGATTGGAGGAGCGCCTGGGGTTTCGTCTGCTCACGCGCACGACGCGCAGTGTTGCGCCAACCGATGCAGGTGAGCGCTTGATCGAAACGTTGCGCCCGGCCTTTGACGACATCGACGAGAAGCTCACATCCTTAAGCCGCCTGCGCGATAAGCCCTCAGGCACAATTCGCATTACCACGTCAGAGCATCCGGCGAAGACAATCCTGTGGCCTGCACTTAAGAAACTGATGCGGCAGTACCCCGACATCAATGCCGAGATTGAAATTAGTTCAGGCCTGACAGATATCGTGACGCAACGGTTTGATGCGGGCGTGCGCCTCGGAGAACAGGTTGCGAAAGACATGATTGCTGTTCGTATCGGGCCTGACTTGCGGATGGCGGCAATCGGTTCGCCGTCTTATTTTTCTGAGCATGCCGCGCCTAAAATGCCGCAAGATCTGGCGCACCATCAGTGCATCAATTTGCGTCTGCCGACGGCCGGCGGATTGTACGCCTGGGAACTGGAGAAGCGCGGACGGGAATTGCGGGTGCGTGTTGAAGGGCGCTTGGTCCTTAACAACGCTGCGATGGTGGTCGAGGCCGCCATCTCTGGTTTCGGCATTGCGTTTCTGCCTGAAGACTACGTGATTGACTACGTTCGAAAAGGCCAGCTCGTTCGCGTTCTGGAAGACTGGTGTGATCCTTTCGCGGGCTATCATTTGTATTATCCGAGTCGCCGGCAACTATCCCCTGCGCTGGCTGTGCTGATCGAGAAGCTGCGCTACAGGGCTTGATTGAGCCGCACTGAGCATTGATGATGTGGTTGTATTGGGGATTTCATCTGGGGAAATGTGATGCGGGCCAAACTAAAAGCGGGTTTGTATCTTGCGTGCAGTTTGTTGTTCGCAGGTGTGTCGTCATCTGCGCAGACCTCACAGACACAAACCAGCGACATTACGCTTGTCTATGCAGGCCAGTTGCTGGATCAGCCGGGCACCAAGCCGCGCGGGGCGTCGACCGTTATCATCCGCGCCGGCAAAGTCGACAGCGTGCGCGATGGCTATGCAGATGCATCCGCGTTTCCGGGCGCGCAGGTGATCGATCTCAAAAACAAATTCGTGTTGCCGGGCCTGATCGATAGTCACGTTCACTTTGATAGCGACAAAGCGGGCCAGGAAGGTTTCCTGGAAACGCTCACGAATTCTGACGCCTACTTTGCCTATGAAGCGGGCGTAAACGCCAAGAAAACGCTGATGGCGGGCTTTACGACGGTGCGCAATCTCGGCAGTCGCGGCGGCGTTACATTGGCCTTACGAGACGCGATTGCGGCGGGCAAAACTGTCGGCCCGCGCATCATCGATGCCGGCATGGGCATCAGCGCCACCACGGGCCACGGTGATGCTGCGCTGGGCCTTGACCCCGATATCGGCGAGCACATGCATCAGATCAACCTATGCAACGGCGTTGAAAGCTGCCGCGAAGCGGTGCGCATGCAAATCCGGCGCGGTGTGGACCTGATCAAGATCATGACCACGGGGGGTGTGAACAGCCGCATTGGTTTGGGCCTGGGCCAGCAGATGTTCGACGATGAAGCGCAAGCGCTGATCGAAACCGCGCATTTGTACGGCAAGAAGGTCGCGGTGCACGCCCACGGCGCTGACGGCATTAACTTGGCACTCAAATACAAAGCAGACTCGATCGAGCACGGTACGTTGATGGACGAGGAAAGCATCAAGCTGTTCCTGAAAACCGGCGCGTACTATGTGCCCACCCTCTCCACCATTAACGGCTACATGGAACGTTTGGCCAAAGACCCCAATGCTTATCCGCCCGATGTGAAGGCGAAGATCGAGTGGCGCATCAGCATCACCGGCAAGGCGCTGGAGAAAGCTGTGCCGCGCGGCGTTAAGATTGCGTTCGGCACCGATGCGGGCGTATCGAAGCATGGCCGCAATGCCGACGAGTTTGAACTGATGGTCAAACATGGCATGACGCCGATGGCCGCGATCAAAGCCGCAACGGTAAACGCCGCCGACTTGTTGGGTGTCGCCGCCGAAGCCGGCGACCTAACACCCGGCAAGCGCGCTGACCTGATCGCTGTGGCGGGCGACCCATTAGCCGACGTGACGGTGCTGAAAGACGTCGGCTTCGTGATGAAGGGTGGGGTTGTCTACAAGTAGGCGCCTTAAGCGGGCCAAACTACTTTCTGAGTCTCTAGCGAGTGCAACTCGTAAATTGACCCTGCTTTATCGCCTTCAGCGACAACCAGCTTCAGGAAAATGTTGTGTGGCCCCGTGCGCCACAAGTGCAGGATTTTTCCAAACGAGGTTTTCCACTCGAAGCGTTGCGCGTCAAAGGTTCCCGCGGGCACGGTCAACTGTTCGGTGCCGACATAGCGCATCTTGCCGGTGATCTTCTGGCCATGACCTAAACTCGAGCCGTTCCACGAATTCGAGACCGTGTGAATCAGAATGTCCTGCCAGTCATTATTCGATGTGTCGATGAAGCAGGTTTTCCAGATGTCGTGGAAAATCGGGTGGAAGCCCACGGTCATTTTCTGCGGGGCATCGAACTCGGCATAATCCATGTCGCCGCCTTGGGGCCACACCCACGATTGCAACTTATCGCCGATGACGCGGCGCATCACCGTGCCGTGCGCCTGACCTTTGAAGAACAGACGCCCCATGGCCTCGATGGGGCGCCAGTTGGCGGCGACCAGTTGGTTCGTATCGCGCAACAGATCGCCCTTGGGCGAGCGGGTGAGGGTGCGCAAGGTGCGCGTGCCGTCGGGGTTGGCGGTGAGGATGAAGCGCTCGTAATCGAAGGTCCGGCCATCAGGCTCGGTCAAGTCGATCCGGCCGGTGTACATCTCAAAGCTCATGGGCGCTGTCTCCAGAATGAATGTTCCGGAGTGATAGCAGCCCTAATGCCCGCGAATACCGATTCTTCGCCCCGTGTTTGCGATGCGATCTAAATAATCTTCGCTTGCTTCAGCCGGGCGATTTCGCCCGCGGGCATTTTCAACACTTCGCCCAAAATCGCCTCGTTGTGCTGACCCAACTCGGGCCCAACCCAGCGGATATTCCCCGGCGTGTCGGACATACGCGGGGCCACGTTCTGCATGGCCACTTCTCCGAAAAACGGATGTGCCACTTTGGTGATGGCTTCGCGGGCCTTGTAGTGCGCATCGGCGAACATCTCAGGGCCACGGTACGCGACACCGGCCGGCACGTCGTTGGCGTCCAGGTGCTTGAGAATTTCATCGGCACTTAACGATTTGGTCCAGTCGGCGATGATGCCGTCAAGCAACTCCATGTTGGTGCCGCGCCCGGCGTGGTCCACAAAGCGCGGATCGGTGCCAAGAGACGGCTGATCCATGGCAACGGCCAGGCGCTTGAACACGGAGTCTTGATTGCCCGAGATCATCACCAGCGTGCCGTCCTTGGCGGGGTAGATGTTCGACGGCGCAATGCCCGGCAGTACCGAGCCGGTGCGCTCGCGCACATAGCCGGTTTGATCGTACTCGATGACCAGCGATTCCATCATGGCCAGCACCGCTTCGTAAATCGCGCTGTCGACGATCTGGCCGCGTCCGGTTTTCTCACGCGCATAGAGCGCCATGATGCCGCCGAGGCACGCATACGTCGCTGCTAATGAGTCACCAATGCTGATGCCGGCGCGGGCGGGCACGCGGTCGGGCTCGCCGATCACATAGCGCAGGCCGCCCATGGCTTCGCCGATCTGGCCGTAGCCGGGCCGCTTCGCATAAGGCCCCGTCTGGCCATAGCCGGACACGCGGATCATCACCAGGCGCGGGTTCAGCTTCGACAGCGCTGCGTAATCCAGGCCCCATTTTTCCATGGTGCCCGGGCGGAAGTTCTCGATCAGCACATCGCTTTTCGCAATCAGTTGGCGTGCGATCTCCTGACCCTCGGCTTGGCGCAAATCCAGCGTCACGGATTTCTTGTTGCGCGCAATCACCGACCACCACAGCGGGCGGCCGTCTTTCTTCTGCTGGCCCCAGCCGCGCATGGGATCGCCAATGCCCGGGGGTTCGATCTTGATGACCTCGGCGCCAAAGTCGCCCAACAATTGCCCGCAGAAGGGCCCCGCGATGAGTTGCCCCATCTCGATGACGCGCACGCCTTTTAACGGCCCGGTCGCGGCCTTGGGATCAGTGTTGCTCATGAGGTCCGTTTACCAACGATAAGAAAGCCCTGCGGTCGCCGCGTGCCCGCCCAGGCGGTCATTCAGGATGCCCGTCCAGGCCAGTTTCGCGGTCAGGGCAGGCGTCAGGTCCATACTGGCTGCGGCCTGAGTTTTCAACCACCCGCGCTTTTCTGCTCGCCCCACGATAACGAAATTGCTGTCTGTGAACCCGGCCAAGCGTGCCGCGGCTGTGCGGTCATTGTCTTTCAAGTCGTACGACCAGAATGCCGCAACCGATATCCGGACGGGCGCTTCTTCGGCACTGTTGGCGCGTATGCCGATGTCGCCGCGGGCTGATGAGCTTTTTTGGGCTTGAACGGCCAGGCCCGTGGCGGCGTTTTCCGTGAAGGCATCGATTTTTGTGTGCGTGTAATTCAGGCCCACGGTGGGTTTGATTTGCCAAGGCCCCGCCAGGACAATGTAGCCCGCTTCGCCAAAGGCGCTTTGCAGATCCGTGTCGGCGGTGGCGTTTAAGTTCCCGACGACCAGAGCCAACGGATCGACATATCCGTTTAAGCGCGATGCGTGTACCGAGCCATCGCCGATGAAGCCGCCAACGTTGGCGAACCAGGCTTCATTCTGATGGGCGGCATAAGCGCCGAACAGTGTGGCCGATAAGTCGTTCCGTGCATTGCCGGCATTGAAATAGGTTTCTCCGTCGATATGAGATGCCGTGATCCCGATGCGTGTGTCGTCGCTGACGGCGTAATCAACACCTGCACTCAAGCCCTTTATTTCGTAGTCAAAGTTGCTGGCGTCGATTTTGGGGCCGCTTTCACCCGCACGCGCCAGCACGCTGCCCCAGGTGCGCCATGTGCCACGCGTGTGCGGCGTGTTGCTGAGGTCGAGCCAGGGGGCCAAAGCGTCTACGGCTGTTTGCCCGGCCAATACGGTCCAGGTTTGCGCGGCGACGGGTGAATCGCTGGTGAAGTTTGCAAATGTAGATTGGGCTTCGGCGGCCGTCATGCTGTCCAGGCGCGGCAGGATATTGAGGGGATCGGTCCCCGCTGCCGCCGCGCGATCAAAGGCCTGGGCAATGCCCAGTTCTTCCGGTGTCCGCGCCACGCTGGCGAAGGGCGTGCGCTGAATGCTCAGGGTCACGGCATTGCTGCTGATCCGGACAGTGCCGTTGATGAAGTATGACGTCAGCGGCGTCACGCTTGAAAACGATCCGCTAATGACGCCGGCCCCAACCGGAACATTGACCAAGGTGTAGGTTTGGCCGGACCGTAATGCCGAGAGGGTGGTGCGCAAAACCAACTCGCCGTCCAGCGAGACATTGCCGCCGACGGAAATACGATCAGAAAATTCGTTGCGAATATCAAAGATCAGGCGGCCTGTGCGGGTCTGAGCCAAAGAGCCGATGATTGTTAAATCCCCAATGCCACCTGTTGCGGGCGAAATTTCACCAGCGTTGACGACGGATGTCGGCAGGAAGCTGCTGCCCACACCTGCGCCTGAGATCACACCGGTACCGCCAATTCCGCCTTGCGTGTCGATGGTCACCGATCCCGCGCGCAAGCGGGAGTTATTGAGCACAAAATTGCCGCCACTGATGCGCACGTTGCCCAAAAGAGCCACATCGCCACCCAACAGCCACGAGCCTGTCCCCGTTTTCTCCGCATCAAAACGGCCCAGGATGACGTTCGAGAAAACTCCACCTGAACCTTGGAAAACCAGCTTGTTGCTGGTTCCGGCGCGGCCATCAATCAGGCCACTGATCAACGTGATGTTGCCCATGGTCAGCGTGTTTGTGCCGCCGCCCAAAATCACATCCCCTGTGATTTGACCGCTGTTGTTGATGGTTGTGTTTGAACCCGTAACGCGAATGGCGGCCGAACCATTGCCGCGAATCGCGCTGAAATTCGTAAGCGTTGTGTTGTTGCCGTTAATCACAACAGCCCCGCCGAGCGTTGTGGTTGTGCTTGGGGCATTTGCCGTAATGGTGCGGCCATTGACGATCAGGCTGTTGTTGCCGAACACCTGAATGCCCGCGTAGTCGCCGGTAATGGTGCCGGTGTTGCTGATGTAGTTGTTATCGCCCTCGAACAGCACCCCAATGCTGTTTTCACCGTCGCGTGGTGTTTGCGTCGATACGGCTGAAATTGTGCCGTCATTGATAATGGTGTTGGTTGTCCCGCGTATGCGCACGCCGATGCTTGCAATCCCGCTGACGCTGATGGTTCCGGTATT
>JAEUKL010000341.1 GCA_016793005.1 Rhodospirillaceae bacterium
TGGCGCACCATTTTGATGAAGCGCGACAACTTCCGCAAAGCCTTCAAAAACTTCGATCACACGAAAGTCGCCCGCTTTACCGCCAAAGACGTGACCCGGCTGTTGAAGGACGAGGGCATTGTGCGGCACCGGGGCAAAATCGAGGCCGTCATCAACAACGCCAAGCGCATGAAGGACCTGGTGAAGGCCGAGGGTTCGCTGGCGGCTTATGTTTGGCGCTTTGAAGCGGCGTTAGAAGGCGCACCGCAAACCGCCTCTACCTCTCAGGCTTCGGTTGCCATGTCGAAAGACCTGAAGAAGCGCGGCTGGGCCTTTGTGGGCCCGACGACCGTATACGCCTTCATGCAAGCGATGGGGCTGGTGAACGACCACGCGGACGGGTGCGTGTACCGCAAACGTGCCGATCAGGCCCGCAAAGCCTTCCGCCGGCCCAAACCTAAAGCCTCTAAGGTTTAAGCAGCACCTTGCCCGCGCGGCCGGGCGTAAGGGCGCGCGTGACGGCTTTGGTGATATCGGCCAAATCAAACACGGCATCGGTGTGAAGCTTGACCTCGCCCGTTGCCACAAGCCGGATCAGTTCGCCCATCAGGCTTTTGCGTTTCTCAGGCAGCATTTGCGCACTGACCGTGCTGGCCCAGAAGCCCTTCAGCGTCAGTTGTTTGAAGATCACCGTGCCCGAGGACAGCTGCATGGGTTCGCCTGTCATGCTGCCGAACGACACCAACAACCCACTCTCTGCCAGCAGCGCGGCCATGTCTTCGGTGGCACGCGCGCCAATCGAGTCAACGCCAGCACGAATTTTCCCGTCGCCCACCAGACTGCGTACGCTGTCTTTCCAGCCTTTGGCGGCGGTCGAAACGGTGTTGCTAATGCCAAGCTTGGCCATTTCAGCAACCCCCTCATCGCGCCGCACCAAATTGACGCAGTGAATACCGCGCGACTTGGCCAGGCCCGCCAACATGGTGCCCACGGCACCGTTGGCCGCGTTCTGAATAATCCAGTCGCCCGCCGCGACATTCAGAAAATCCAGCAGCGTGAGCGCGCTGAAGGGCATGGCGATTAATTGGGCGGCGGCTTCATCGGACATCACATCGGGCACCGGCACCAATGCCACAGCCGAAGCCACGTAGTATTCCGCCCAGGCCCCACGCACACCGGCATAGGCCATGCGCTTGCCGATCAAAGCCACATCAACGCCCTCGCCCACCGCATCCACCACACCCACGGCTTCGCTGCCGCCAATGGCCGGTAAGGCCGGCTTGTAACCATAGCTTCCACGCACGGTCCACAGATCGTGGTTGTGGATGGCGGCCAGTTTCATCCGCAGACGCACTTGGCCTGCCGCCGGTGCGGGCATCGGCACGTCGGTGAGTTTCAGAACGTCAACCGGATCGCCAAAGACAGAATGGACGACGCTGCGCATCGGCTTCTCCTGAGAAAATTAGGGCGCGATATAAAGATGCGTTTTCGGCTGAAACAATAAATGCCGCGCGTGCATTTGCCGATACGCATTTTCAACATATCGTGCGAATTGCTGCGGCTGAAACAGCGGTGCTGTTTTAACGGCCGCATCCAACCGCGCTTTAAGGTTGGCAAGCACGTTGGGGTTTTGCGCCAGCATGATGGCCTGGGCTTCGTAGTCTACCAGCGTGCTTGTGATCAGCTCTGATAACTCCAGCGCGGTGAGCAGGCTTGCCGCCACGCGGGCCCCAAAAGACTGGCCAGCGCATGTCAGCAGCGGCACGCCGTACCGCAAGGCATCGCTGGCTGTGGTGTGCGCGTTATAGGGCAGTGTATCCAAAACCAAGTCGGCAGCGCGTTGCCGCACCAAATACAGCCTGCGATCAGCACGAGGGGCAAAGATGATGCGCGCGGGCGCAACACCGCGCCGTTCAGCTTCTGCACGCAGGTTGCGCATGGCGCATGCGTTATCACCCAACAGCCATAAAACGCTGTTGGGCGTACTACGCAAAATCCGCATCCAAACTTCGAATATCGCCGGCACGATTTTGTGAGTGTTATTGAAGCAGGCGAAAACAAATCCATCATCCGGCAAATCAAGCTGGGCGCGGCTGGGTGTCGAGTCCGTGATCTCGCGCCAAGCCGCGTTGGCCTGGTAGCTGTGGGGCAAGCGCACCACCTTCTCGACGTAATCAGCCTCTGATCTCGCGGGGATGACCGTATGGTCGGCCAGCACATAATCCATGTATGCCGCGCCGAACGTGCCTGGATAGCCCAGATACGACACCTGAAGCGGGGCGGCGCGGTGCGCAAAGATGCCGGGCCGCGCATGGATAGTATGCCCGGCCAAATCCACCGCAATGTCGATCTGCCCGGCACGGGCCAGCGCCGCAACATCGCGGTCCGAGAGGCCGCGCACATCGACAAAGCGCGGGAACGCGCGCTTCAACCGCGCCTGCAAGTCATCGCCTGTCACGGCGCTGAAAGAGAACGCGGTGACATCAAAAGCAGCGCGATCATGATGCTCAAACAGCTCGACGGCCAACTGCGCGACCGGATGCTCGCGAAAGTCCATCGAGAAATATCCGACCCTGATCTTATCGCTGTTGGTGCGTGAATACGGCGTGATGGGGCCAAGGCTTGTATTTTCGGGAACAACGTTTTTGACCCAGAGCTCAGCGTTGCGCCGATGCAAAGTCGGGTCATCCACCAATGCCAGTAGCGTAAATGGTGTAACGACGGTCGTGCCTTTCTCGATCTGCGCGCGCAACTGCGCGATGCCATCATCAATGCCCGACCACTCGCAAACACGCGCCTTGGCATGCAGAACCATGCCCGCGATGAATGGAAGATGAGGGGCCAATACGGCCGCTTTTTTGTAGGCCGCCAATGCTTCTTCATGCCGATTGAGATTGGCCAGCACGCCGCCCAGATTGAAATGTGCTTCAAACACATTGGTGTTTAATCGGATAACAGCCCGATAAGCCTCTTCAGCCGCAACCACGTCACCATTCTCGCGCGACGCATTGCCAAGGCCTAAATGCGCTTCAATGTAATCAGCTTTAAGCTTCACGGCTTGTTTGTAAGATTCAATCGCCTGGTCCGGGCGGCCCAGTTTCGCCAGCACAACACCGCGATTAAAAAACGCCTGCGGATACAGCGGTTGAATTGCAATGGCCTGATCGTAAGCGCGGACTGCATCCTCCAGCCGGCCTAAGCGGTCCAACGCCGCGCCGTAATTATTCCAGAAAGGTGCATCAGCATCCTGAAGGGCAACAGGCCGCTCGAAAAACGGGATCGCGCCGGCCGCATCGGACAGTTGAAGATGCAAAAGCGCGCTTAAGCGCAACGCGTCGGCATAATCGGGTACTGATTTCAGAATCTGTGCGCAGCGCTCTAAGGCCGCGGCGAACTGACCCGCTTGTTGAAGCGTGACAGCTGCTTGGTAAGTTGCCTCTAATTCCGCAGAATGCCGCACCATCAAGAACCACATTACAGGGCCACAGGGCTTGAGCTTGTGCCCGAGAACAACACGCGACAGAAGTATTTTCTGACGTTTTACATCCTGCCAGCGTGAATTCAGAACATTAGTTGTTAGTGGTGGGCCTGCCCGCGGCCCACACTTGCGCCTTTCGCGTCTGGAGGATGTGATGACAATTGCCGACACCTCGCCGCTCGATACCAAAATTACGACCATCATTGATGATTGGATTGCGGCCTACGAGGGAGACGACCCCGAGCGCGTGATTGATCTTTATGCCTACGATGCCGTGATTGCGGTGCAGGGCCGCGGCACGGTGAATGGGCACAAGGATATCGCCGAGCTTCTGCGCGCTTCGTTTGTAAAGTACGACCGCAAGGTCAGCGTACGGTACGACCGCGCGGAACAACAAGGCACTTGGGCTTATGTCTACGGCCGGTCGTGGATCACGCTGACACCCCGCGATGGGTCGGCCGTTACCAACTTATTTGGGCGCTTTACGGTCATGCTGCGCCATTGTCCTGATGGTAAGTGGCGCATTTTCATCGACATGGACCAACCCTCGCTGGATGTGGATGCGACCAAGCCGCATTTCTGGGGTTGAAACCGTGCTTAGAGGTAAATCATGAGGGGCAAATCATGAGCGGCGATGATGTGACGCGGCGGCAAGCGCTCGGCACCGCAGTCGCTGGAACCGGAGCACTTGTAACATCGCCCGCAAGCGCCGCACCCGCACCAAAAGGAGCCGACATGCTGATGTATCGCGCCCTGGCGCTGCAAATGGAATGCCGCCCCATCAATGCTGCCGGCAGCAAAGTCGAGGCGCGGCGCTTAGTCGCCGACAACATTGCTCGGCTGAAGACCATCATTCCCGGGTCGCGGTTGCTGGTGGGCAGCGATTTAAAACTGGTCGTGCTGCCGGAGTATGTGTTCACGGGCTTTCCGATGGGGGCCCCCATCGCCAAATGGGCCGACTGGGCCGCGATGGATGTTGATGGACCAGAGTACGAAGCACTGGCCAGGATCGCGCAAGACAACAACATCTATTTGTGCGGCAATGCCTACGAACGCGATGTGAATTTTCCCGGCATTTTCTTTCAGGCATGTTTCATCTTCGATCCGACCGGAAAACACATTCTGCGCTACCGCCGCCTGACCTCGATGTTTTCACCCACACCGCACGACTATTGGGACAAATATCTCGATCTCTACGGCATGGACGGCGTGCTCCCGGTGGCGAAAACGCCCATCGGCAATCTGGCGGCGATTGCGTCTGAAGAGATTCAATACCCCGAACTTGTGCGCTGCTTTGTGCTGCGGGGCGCTGAAGTGCTGTGCCACCCCAGCGCCGAACCGCTGATGACGGGTTTAACCCCAAAAGACATCGCCAAGCGCGCCCGCGCCATCGAAAACCTGGCCTATGTTGTGTCGGCCAATGTGGCCGGGCACAAAGATATCTCATTCCTGACGGCGACCTGTGATGGGCTGTCGAAGGTAATTGATTATCAGGGCCGCGTGTTATCTGAAGCCGGTCCGGGTGAAACCGTCACGGCCTACGGTGACATCAACATCTCAGCCTTGCGCCGCGCACGCAACAAACAGGACATCAACAACTTCCTGCCGCGCTTACGGATGGAGTTGTATGCCGACAC
>JAEUKL010000363.1 GCA_016793005.1 Rhodospirillaceae bacterium
GGCAGCGGTTGCGCCATGTGTCCCCGCGTCTTGTTCTTTGCGCATAAAGCTCAGTTTCGCCTGAAACAGCCGACCAAGCCTATGAAAAAGGGACGGTTTTGCCCGTCCCTTTTCCTGCTCGGCGCTCCAGCCCCTGCTTGACCTTATACCAAACGTCTTGGTTTAGGTCTTAGCCAAATTCAGGGGCTGAAAGCAATATAAATATCAATATCTTAGCGCGGTTCTACAGCCTTAGGCCTTCACCCCGGCGGTGGCGGCCACTTCGGCAGCGAAATCGGTTTCCGCCTTCTGGATTCCCTCGCCCAAAGCAAAGCGCAGGTAGCCCTTCACCTGGATCGGAGCGCCGATCTCTTTACCGGCCTTCTCCACCGCGGCACCGACCTTCACTTTGTCGTCCATGATGTAGTTCTGTTCCAGCAGCACCACCTCTTCGTAGTACTTGCGCACGCGGCCCGTGACCATCTTCTCGACGATGTCAGCCGGCTTGCCAGCAGCGGAGGCCTGGTCACGGTAGATCGCTTTTTCGCGTTCCAGGGCAGCCGCATCAACGCTGGTGGTGTCCAGGAACAAGGGGTTCACAGCAGCCACATGCATGGCGATCTGCTTGCCCAGCGCGTTCAACTTCTCGACATCGCCGGCTGATTCCAGCGCCACCAGCACGCCGATACGGCCGATGCCCGGCTTCGCTGCCGTATGAATGTACGAGGCCACCACGCCCTTCTCGACCGACAACACAGCGGTACGGCGCAGGTTCATGTTTTCGCCGATGGTCGCGACCAAGTGCGTCAGTTGCTCACCGACGTTGCGGCTTTCGCCGGGGTACGCAGCTGCCTTCAACTTCTCAACGTCGCCGCCGGCGTTCAAAGACAACTTGGCCACGTCTTCAACGAACTTCTGGAATTGCTCGTTGCGACCGACGAAATCGGTTTCCGCATTCACTTCAACGACAGCGCCAGCAGTGCCTTGTGTCGCAACACCGACCAGACCTTCAGCAGCCACGCGGCCCGACTTCTTCGCAGCCGAGGCCAAGCCCTTCTTGCGCAACCAGTCGACAGCGGCTTCAAACTCGCCAGCGGTTTCAGCCAAAGCCTTTTTACAATCCATCATGCCCGCGCCTGTCTTTTCGCGCAGGTCCTTCACCAATGCGGCAGTGATCTCAGCCATGGTCAGGTGTCCTTATTCTTTGATCTTGGTTTGACATGTAAATCACGGGCCACCCTAACCGGGCAGCCCGTGACAAAAATTTGAAATTCCGCCCGCTGTTCAAGGCAGGCGGAAAAAGCCTTAGGCTTCAGCCGCGGCTTGAGCTTCTTCGGCAACTTTCTTGGCGCTGCGGGTACGGCTGCGGGCCTTCTTCACAACGACGGTCTTGTCGTCGTCACCCTTGTCTTCGCCCGGCAGAGCTTCGGCAGCGTTTTCGGCTTCGCCGATATCAACGCCGGCCGACTTCATTTCATCCGAAATGCCGTCCAGCACGGTGTTGGCAATCAGCTCGCAGTACAACTTGATGGCGCGGATGGCGTCGTCGTTGCCCGGGATCGGGTACGTGATGCCCGAAGGATCAGAGTTGCTGTCCAGGATGGCCACCACCGGAATGCCCAGCACTTTGGCTTCGGCAACGGCAATGGTTTCCTTGTTGGTGTCGATCACGAAAATGATGTCGGGACGGCCGCCCATGTCTTTGATACCGCCGAGCGAGCGGTTCAACTTTTCGCGTTCGCGCGACAGGTTCAGCTGTTCTTTCTTGTTCAGACCGGCGAGCTTGCCTTCATCAGCAAAACGCTCTTCCAGGTCTTTCAAACGCTTGATCGAGTTGGAAACGGTCTTCCAGTTGGTGAGCGTGCCACCCAGCCAACGGTGATTGACAAAGTATTGCCCGCAACGCTCGGCGTACTCTTTCACCAGTTCCTGCGCCTGGCGCTTGGTGCCCACGAACAGCACGCGGCCGCCAGCGGCAACGGCGTCATGGATGGCTTTCAAGGCGCGGTCCAGCATCGGGACCGACTGCTGCAGGTCGATGATGTGCACGCCGTCACGAACGCCGTACAGGTACGGCTTCATTTTCGGGTTCCAGCGGCGGGTGTTGTGGCCGAAGTGCGCGCCGGCTTCGATGAGCTGACGCAAAGACGCTGTCGGAATCGACATATTTTAGTTCCTTTTCCGGTTAATGCCTCCGCGGACGGGGAACTGAGTTTTCGACCGCCCCCTTACCAAGGGGGTGCTCTACCACTCAGCACCGGATCGACCTCGGGAACACCCCGAGCGCCGTAAATCCGCGTGTGGAATGGCGCGGTTTGTATAGGTCTTGTGGATAAAGCGCAAGGGCCGAAGCAGCCTATAAACGACTTTAAGAAAGCCACCTAAGGCATGAAAATATCTTCAATTTTTGTGCCGAACAGGCTCGCGATCTTAAACGCCAAAGGTAGACTGGGGTCGTATTTATCGGTTTCAATGGCATTGATGGTCTGGCGCGACACATCCAGCCGGTCGGCCAGTTCCCCTTGGGTCCAGCCCTGACCTTCGCGAAGGGCCCTGAGATTGTTCTTCATCGGGTCACCAGAGGCACGAACGCTTGCCCATGAGGTGATAGACGATGGCCACCACGAGCCAGGTGAAGGCCATGGCCAGCCAGACCACATGCATCGAGAGGCGGGGTAGATCGATCCCCTGCTCCAGGAAGCCATAAGACAGGCTCCAAAAGGCCGTGATCGCGGAGGCCCAGACCAGGATCTCCATGGACATCTTGCGCTGCAGTTCGTCCATGCGGACGATGTGCCGGGCCATGGCCCAGCCCGCCAGACCGATGCCGATCATCGGCAGTAAGGCGACGCCTGCGCGGATCAGGGTGTCGGTATCGCCATCGGGCATCAGGCGTTTCGCCCCGAAGACCAAGGCCGTGTAGAGCGCCAAGGCGCTGAAGAACTCGGCTAGGTAGCGGCGATTAGTGCGCTTCTCGAAGTTATTCATGCCCGACTCCTGTAAAGCATACTTTACATTAGCCGGTCGGACCCGAATGTCAAGGATGGTTTACATAGACTCTTTGTTGGTCGCATTTTCCACGCCAAGTGGAAGGCCACTTCTCGGGAAAATGCGCGTTACACTTCGCGAATTTCGAGGATGCCGGGGACGTTTTTGAGGCCAGCTAAGGTTTTGGGCTGGATGGCGTATTTACCGGGCAAAACGATCTCAACCCACGAGCCGTTGGACCGCGCGGCCAGGGTAATGCGGCCGTTCCCGCGCCCGTCGGCGGTCAGCAGGTCCTGCAATTCGTGAATCGGCATTGTGTCGTTCACAGCCAGGCGCAGGTTTTTCAGGCGCGCGGCCAGCGCCTTTTCCAAGGGGTCGGCGCGATTGCACAGCAGGCGCACACCGCGCTCGTCATCCATCTGCGCATCCAGCGTCAGAAGCACAGGCGCGCCAGAGTCCATCAACTCGCGCGAGGCCGCCAGCACCTCGGACCACATGGTGATCTCGAAGTTGCCCGTATCATCCGACAGCATGACGAACGCATACTTGTTGCCGCGCTTGCCAACGCGTTCTCTTTTGGCCACAACGGTTCCGGCCATGCGGATCGGTGTTGCACAATCCTGAGACGTCAAGCGTGGAAGATCGGTAGCCTTCTTCACCTTCAAGGCATCAAGTGTTCCGGAGTATGCATCCAGCGGGTGCGCCGAGAGATAAAACCCGATGGCTTCAAACTCGTTGGCGAGTTTTTCCATAGGCCGCCAATCGGGAACATTATTCAGCACCAGTTTCACGCTGTTATCCTCGCCACCGAACAAACTCACCTGCTTCGAGGTGCGCTCCGATGACTTGTGCTGCGCGTAGCGAATGATCGCTTCAGCGCCGGCAAACACTTTATTGCGATTGGGCTCGATGCTGTCGAAGGCCCCGGCCTTTACCAGGTTTTCGATCAGGCGCTTGTTCACCGCATTGCTGTCGAGACGGCTTGCGAAATCGGCCAGCGATTTAAAGGGCCCGCGTTTTTCGCGTTCGGCCACAACAGCGCGCATGGCGCCCTCGCCCACGTTACGCACGGCGGCCAAGGCATAACGGATTTTGCCCTCTTCCACCGCGAACGAGACATCCGAGCGGTTGATGTCCGGCGGCAGTACCGGAATACCCAAGCGCACGCACTCGCCCTTAAAGCCCGCCAGCTTGTCGGTGTTGGATAGTTCCAGCGCCATGGAAGCCGCCATGAACTCGACCGGATAATTGGCTTTCAAGTACGCGGTTTGATACGCGACCAGCGCATAGGCCGCGGCATGCGATTTGTTGAATCCATAGCCTGCAAACTTGTCGATGGTATCAAAAATCTCGTTGGCTTTTTCTTTTGAAATGCCGCGCGCCGAAGCACCGGTAATGAATGTCTGGCGCTGCGCATCCATTTCGGATTGAATCTTTTTACCCATGGCGCGGCGCAACAAGTCAGCGCCGCCGAGCGAGTAACCGGCCAGAATCTGCGCGGCCTGCATCACCTGCTCCTGGTAGACCATGATGCCGTAGGTTTCTTTCAAGATCGATTCCAGCGATGGATGCAGGTAATCAATCGGCTCGGTGCCGTGCTTACGGTTGATGAAGGTTGGAATGTTGTCCATCGGGCCCGGGCGATACAGCGCCACGACCGCGATGATGTCTTCGAACACGTCGGGTTTGAGTTTGCGCAACACGTCGCGCATGCCCGTACTTTCCAACTGGAACACGCCCGCCGCATCGGCCCGCGTCAGCATGTCGAAGGTTTTGCGGTCGGCCAGCGGCAGATTGTTCAAGTCAATGGTTACGCCGCGCTTGGCGATGAACTTCACAGCCTCGTCCAGCACCGTCAGCGTTTTCAAGCCCAAGAAGTCGAACTTCACCAGGCCCGCCTGCTCAACATACTTCATGTTGAACTGCGTGACAGGCATGTCGGAATTAGGATCGCGGTAGAGCGGCACCAACTGCTCTAAAGGACGATCACCGATCACCACACCGGCCGCGTGGGTAGACGCGTGGGCGTACAGGCCTTCGAGTTTCAGTGAAATATCAAAGAGCCGTGCCACAGTGTCGTCGGTATCGCGCAGGCGTTGCAATTCGGGATCTGCAGCAATGGCCTCCGGCAGCGTGACGGGTGCGGCCGGATTGTTGGGCACCAGCTTGCAGATCTTATCAACGTAGCCCAAGGGCATTTCCAGCACGCGCCCGACGTTACGCAGCACCGCGCGGGCTTGCAGCTTTCCGAAGGTGATGATCTGCGCCACACGGTCGCGACCGTATTCCTTCTGCACATACCGGATCACCTCGTCGCGCCGGTTCTGGCAGAAGTCGATATCGAAGTCGGGCATGGACACGCGTTCGGGGTTCAAGAACCGCTCGAACAGCAAGTTGAAGCGTAAGGGATCAAGGTCGGTGATCAGCAGCGACCACGCAACAACAGAGCCCGCGCCCGAACCGCGCCCCGGCCCCACCGGAATGCCGCGCTCTTTGGCCCACTGAATGAAGTCCGCGACGATCATGAAATAGCCGGGGAATCCCATTTTCACGATCACGTCTAATTCGTAGTCCAAGCGCTCGCGGTAAGGCTTGGCGGCTGCCGCACGCTGCTCCTCGGTCATCTCGGGCGTGAACACTTGGTGCTGCAAGCGCCCTTCCAAGCCTTCACGGGCTGTCGCGCGCAGAGCCTCTTCTTCTGTGCGTTCGCCTGTCTTGGGTGAACGCGGCAGAATCGGTTTGCGGTCTTCCACCATGAAAGCGCAGCGCTGTGCGATCACCAGCGTATTGGAAATGGCCTCGGGAATGTCTTTGAACAGCGCCTGCATTTCAGCCGCCGTTTTGAAACGGTGGTTTGGCGTCAGGCGGCGACGATCATGCACCGCCACGAACGATTTATCGGAAATGCAAATCAGCGCGTCGTGCGCGTTATACATACCCTCGTCTGCAAAGAACGCTTCGTTCGTTGCCACCAGCGGCAGGTTGAACTTGTCGGCATAAGCCAGCATCTGTGGTTCGATACGCTCTTGCGTCGCCAAACCATGACGCATCAGTTCAATATACAAACGCCCCGGATAAATCTGCATCAAACGTTCAAGAGTCGCATCGGCCTTGTCGCGCTGGCCTTCCAGCAATTGACGGCCCAGCGTCCCCACCGGCCCTGCCGTTAGCGCAATCAGACCGGCGTTGCTTTCTTCCAGATCAGCCCAGGTAATTTGCGGCGTTTCACCTGAATCAGTATCCAGGAACGCCTTGCTAACGAGATGGATCAGATTTTGGTAGCCCTGGACGTTCTGCACCAACAGCACCAGCGCATCGGGTTCGGGCAAGCGGCCCGCCTGGCCGTGCGCATTGTTCACGTCCTCGCGGCGCACGGACACCTGACACCCGATGATGGGCTGCACGCCTGCTTTCATGCAGGTTTGCGAAAACTCCAGGGCCCCGAACAGATTGCGCGTGTCCGTCAGCGCCACGGCCGGCATGTCCTGCTTGGACGCCAGTTCCACCAGTTTCGGAATCTTAATGGCTCCCTCGGCCATCGAGTAAGCCGAGTGGACGCGCAAATGAACAAAGGGGGCGTAACTCATGGAGCGATCATTCCACAACGCTGCCGCCAAGTCAGCGCGGGCCTTTATTTATCCACAGATAATTTGCCCTCTTATTGAGGGAGCTAATTATCTAGGTATCCAGAAAGCCGCGCACCACGGTGGCGATTTCGACGGTGTGGCCATCCATCATGCCGTGGGTCCGGCCCGGCAGATCGTGAATGCGGCTTTGGGCGTTCAGGTAGGGCTTCGCGCGGGGTGTTTGCTCCCAAAGGTCGTCCTGCGGGTTCAACACCAGCATCGGCTGCTTCACCTCAGAGATACCTTGGATGAGGTCGTAGGTTAAAGTTGCACGGAAGCCCCAGGAACTGGTGCGCCAATGCCGCATGCGTTCCAGCGTGATATCGCGGTAGCGCTCATCGGTCGTATCTTGAAACATCCCACGGCCCCGCGTGCGCGCATTGTTCAGCGTGGTTTCCAGCATTTGCTCATAGCCCACCGCCCGGCCCTCTGTGTCACGCATTTTGGCCTTTTCTTCGTCCGTGAAGACCGGCGCTGAGATCATCACCACTTTGCGAATACGTTTGGGAAAGCGCCGCGCAAGATCAACCGCCGTGAACGAGCCGGTGTGGTAACCCATAATGTCGGTGCGTTCGATCCTCAGTTCATCCATGAACCGGATCATGGCGTTGGCGAAATCAGGAATTTGCACAGGCTCGGGCGGCGTGTCGGACCCGCCATAACCCGGTGTGTCTGGGGCAAAGGCGTTGCGGTCCTTGCCCATTTCCTCGATCCATCGGTCATAAACAATCCCCGACAGCGGACTGGCGTGCAGGCAAATCAGCGGCAGGCTTTTAGATTTTTCAGGCTTCACATAACGATAATGAATTTGACCGTAGGGACCATCGGCGTAACCACGTTTCACCTGCGCCGTCTTTTCCAATGACTTCACCGTCTCTTTAGCTTCGGCAGCAGACACAATCAGGCTGGCCCCCAGCGCGGTTGCGGCGATGAGGCTGCGACGATCCATACTCATGAGAAACTCCTAAATCTGAACCAGTACGCCATGGTCCATGCGCACGGTGCGGTCCATGCGGGCCGCGAGTGCGGGGTTGTGCGTGGCGATCAGTGCCGCCAGACCTTGGTCGCGCGCCAGCGCAATCAACTCGGCAAACACGCCATCCGCCGTATCTGGGTCTAAATTGCCCGTCGGTTCATCAGCCAACAGCAAAGTTGGCCGGTTGGCGAGCGCCCGCGCAATCGCAACACGCTGCTGTTCGCCGCCCGAGAGTTGGCCGGGACGATGATCGGCACGGTCTTTCAACCCCATGCGGGTTAACAGTTCGTGGGCCCGTGCTTCGCCTTCTTTGCGCGTTTTGCCCGCAATCATTTGAGGAATGACGATGTTTTCCAACGCCGTGAATTCGGGCAACAAGTGGTGGAACTGATAGACGAAGCCTAAATGACCCCGGCGCAGTTCGGTGCGGCGCTCGTCGTTCAAGGCCCCGCAATCCTGGCCGTCGATTTTCACTTCGCCACTATCGGGTTTTTCCAGAAGCCCCGCGATGTGCAGCAGCGTTGACTTCCCCGCCCCCGAAGGCCCCACCAGTGCAATCACTTCGCCGCGGGCGACGTTTAAGTTTAAGCCGCGCAGCACATGCAGCGTCGATGCGCCTTGCTGAAAGCTGCGATGAACGTTGACCAGCGATAAACCTGAACCGTTGCTCATTATTCGTACCGTAACGCTTCGACGGGGTCCGTCTTGGCTGCACGCCACGACGGATACAACGTTGCGCCGAAGGATAATGCGAGGGCCATGATCAGCACCGACAACGTTTCATGCCAATCCATCTTGGCCGGCATTTTCGTCAGGTAATAAATCTCAGGCGAGAACAAGTCCGTGCCCGTGAGCGCGCTCAACACCTGGCGGATGGCTTCGATGTTGTCGCAAAACAGCACCCCCAGCACAAACCCCAGCAATGTACCCACGCATCCAATGCTGGCCCCCGCCATGAAGAAGATGCGCATGATGGTGCCGCGCGACGCACCCATGGTGCGCAAAATCGCGATATCACGGGATTTATCCTTCACCAGCATGATCAGGCCAGAGATAATGTTGAACGCAGCCACCAGGATGATCAGCGTGAGAATCATGAACATCACGTTGCGTTCCACTTGCAACGCATTGAAGAACGGCCCGTTGGTCTGCTCCCAACTCAACACACGACGATCTGGCCCCGCAACTTGCGCAATCTCTTTGGCGATGAAGCGCGCCAGGTCCGGGTTCTCGACGTGAATTTCAATATTGGTGACTGACTGCGGATACTTGAAGAAGCGTTGCGCCTGCGGCAACGGCATGAACACGATGGAGCTATCGAAGTCGCTCATACCCACGTTGAAGATCGCAGACACTTTGAATGTTTGCGCGCGCGGTACGGCCCCAAACGCCGTCACATTACCTTTGGGCGACAGCAATGTCAGATCGGAACCGACGCCGAGATTGTATGTCTCAGCCAAGCGCGAGCCCACGGCAATGCCCTCGCCCTCGGTGAAACCATCTAAAGTCCCATCAAGTATGTTATCGGCGATCCACTTGCGGTCTTTCAAATCCTCGCCGCGCGCGCCGCGCACCAGAATGCCCGAGGCGCGCCCCGACCCGCTGGCCAGCACCTGCCCCTGCACAACAGGCACCGCCGAGATCACACCCTTGATGCCTTTGATCTGCATGATCAGGTCATCGTAGCCGTCGATGGCATAGCTGCGGCCAGATACATCAATGTGACCGTTCACGCCCAGGATGCGGCTCATCATGTCTTGGCGAAAGCCGTTCATCACGGCCATGACGATGATGAGCGTGGCCACACCCAGCGCAATACCGATGAACGAGAAGCCTGCGATCACCGATACAAAGCCTTCGCGGCGGCGCGACCTTAAGTAACGCCCGGCCACCATCCGTTCGAAGGCATTGAACATGCTGTGCGCCTTTATTTCGCGGTGAACTTATTAAGCGCGGCGTCGAGCGAGATTTCCTCTTTTTCCGTGCTGCCGCGGCGCTTCAGTTCCACAACACCTTTGGCAATCCCCTTCGGGCCGATCACAATCTGCCAGGGCACGCCAATCAGGTCGTTGTCGGCGAACTTCACGCCCGCGCGTTCGTCGCGGTCATCGTACAGCACATCCACGCCCGCTTTGGTGAACTTAGCGTAAAGGTCGGTACACGCCGCATCGCACGCGGCATCACCGACCTTCAGATTGATGATCCCAACACGGAACGGCGCAACACCTTCGGGCCAGATAATCCCGGCGTCGTCATGACTGGCTTCGATAATCGCCCCGACAAGGCGCGAGACACCAATACCGTATGACCCCATCAGCGGCGTCAGCGGCTGACCATCGGGCCCGGCGATCTGCGCCTTCATGGCGGCGGAATACTTGGTGCCGAAATGGAAGATGTGCCCAACTTCAATGCCGCGCGCCTTTACCAGATCCGCACCGAGTTTGGCTTCCATCGCCGCATCATGTTTTTCTTCGGTGGCCGCATACAAGCTGGTCCAGTCGTCAATGATCGCCTGCAAGTTGCTTTGATAGTCGACGTTCTCGGGGGCTGGCTTTTCCAACAGGCCTTTATGGCAGAACACCGCGCTCTCGCCGGTTTCAGCCAGCACGATGAACTCATGGCTCATGTCGCCGCCGATGGGGCCTGAGTCAGCGCGCATCGGAATGGCTTTTAGGCCCATGCGCGCGAAGGTGCGCAGGTACGCCACGAACATCTGGTTGTAGGAATGCTTCGAGCGTTCGAAGTCTACGTCGAACGAATAGGCATCCTTCATCAGGAACTCACGGCCGCGCATCACGCCAAAGCGCGGGCGCACTTCATCGCGGAACTTCCAATGAATCTGGTACAGGTTCAAGGGCAGGTTGCGATAAGACTTTGCATTATTGCGGAAAATATCCGTCACCACTTCTTCGTGGGTCGGGCCATACAGCATGTCGCGCTCGTGGCGGTCCTTAATCCGCAGCATCTCAGGGCCGTAATCATCGTAGCGGCCGCTTTCCTTCCACAACTCACCCGACTGCACCGTCGGCATGATGATTTCCTGCGCACCGGCAAAATTCTGCTCTTCGCGGACAATTTTGGCGATGTTCTGCAACACGCGCGTGCCCAGCGGCAGCCAGTTGTAAATGCCGGCGGCGTGCTGGCGGATCATCCCGGCGCGCAGCATCAGGCGGTGCGAGACAATGACCGCTTCCGCAGGGTTTTCTTTCAAGGTGGGCAGGAAAAGGCGCGAGAGGCGCATGAACGAACAGTCCTTCAAAGGCGTGGATAACAAAGGCAAATGATGGCGGACATTAGGCGATGCGCAGCGGTAGCGCAATGCGCGCGAACGCCCAAAAAACAGCCGATTACAATGGCTTAAGTCTAGGGCTTGCGGGTCTGCGCAGGGGCCGCCTTGCCCTTCTCAAGCGACTGGCGGCAGGCTTCCGCTAGAGCCACCTGATCTTGCGGCAGCATACGTTCGCCGTTCCAGAACGCCTCGTTACCCTTGATCGTCAGGGTGCCCAGCGCGGCCTTGCCTTCGTAGGGCAATACTTTGCGTTGTAGCTCCTGCCCTGCCGTTGCCGGAGTATTCTTTTTCGCATCGGTCTTCTTGGCATCACGGCGCGCAAGACGATCCGCCAAGTCCACGCCGATTTGAATGTCGATGGATTCAGGCAGCGCCATGTTGTATCCGCCGCCCGCATCAGCCGAGACCACGGGTTTGCCCCGCACATCCACACCCGGCACATAATCGGCTCCGCCCGGCTTATAGGCTTGGACGAGGCGATTGCAATCAGACCCGCGCACAACAATCGTTTCGGCGTGGGCCGTTGATGCAATCAACAGCGACATTGCTGCCGCTCTCAAAACAGATTTTGCCATGGCTGTTTCCAAAGGTTTCCAACGCGCAAAGTTATTCTAACGCAAAGCAGGGCCGATCAAAATGGCGCAGAAGCCCCTGCACGCTTACGATTTCTCAGGCTATGCTTTGCCCCGAACGATGGGGGATTTTACATGACAGCCTTTAACGTAACGACTTTGCGTACCTGTTTGCTTGGCGCGGTCGCGGGTCTCGCGTTTGTTGCAACAGCATATGTTTCTCCAGCATGGTCGCAAGGACGACCGGCTGAAACACCCCCAGATCGCTACACCCTCATTTACGCAGGTACGCTTTTGGCCGAGCCGGGCACCCCGGCCCAAAAAGAAATGACGGTCGTGGTGAAGAACGACCGCATCGACAAAGTCGTCGCCGGCTACGCCCAGCCCGCAAGCCTTGGCCTGTCCGAGACTGCCACGGTGGTCGACTTGAAATCACGCTTTGTGCTGCCAGGCCTGATGGATGCGCACGTACACTTGCGCAGCCAGCCCAGCGACTTTGCACGCGGCCAAGGTGTGCGTCGTGGGCGTGCAACGCCGCTCCCCTCCGACATGACCGTGAACGCCATGATTTATGCGCGGCGTACACTGAACGCCGGCTTCACCACCGTGCGTGACTTGGGCTCTGATGACCAGTCGGTGTTTGCCGTGCGCGATGCCATCAACACCGGGCGCATGGTAGGCCCGCGCATTGTGGCCGCAGGGCCGGCCATCTCGGCCACCGGCGGCCATGCCGACGGCAGCACGGTTGACGGCGATCAGCTGACCGCACGCCTGATGGACGGTGTGTGCGACGGCCCCGATGAGTGCACACGCGCGGTGCGCTTTCTGCACAAACTGGGGTCAAACGTTATCAAGTTCACGGCGACAGGCGGGTTCTCGTCCACACAGACCTTCGAACAGCAACTGTTCTTCCCGGAAATGAAAGCGATTGTGGATGCAGCCCATCAGTTGGAAATGAAGGTCGCCGTGCACGCCTATACGCCCAATTCCATTGCTGATGCCGTCAGAGCGGGCGCTGATTCCATCGAGCACGGCTTCTTTGTGGATGACGCCACGCTGAAACTGATGAAAGAAAAAGGCACCTTCCTGGTGCCCACGCTATCGGCCGCCTACCCGCCGCCGTTCCTTGGCATCAAAGACCCACCGAGCGTGAAGATGCGCAACGAGGCCAAAGCCTTCGAGCGCGCCTATGCGCGCGGCGTTAAAATCGCATTCGGCACCGATGCGGGCACCTTCAACCACGCGGAAAACGCCAAGGAGTTCGGCTACATGATCGAGTTCGGCATGACGCCCATGGACGCGATTAA
>JAEUKL010000390.1 GCA_016793005.1 Rhodospirillaceae bacterium
GTTCCAGCGGCCCCATCGGGTGATTGGCCCCGAGCTTCATGGCGGTGTCGATGGCTTTCACTGAGCCGACGCCTTCATAAAGGGTGTACACGGCCTCGTTGATCATCGGAATCAGAATGCGGTTGACGATGAACGCCGGGAAGTCTTCCGACGACACGGTCTGCTTGCCCAGCTTGGCGGCGAACTCGCGTACCGCGCTGTAGGTGGTTTCTTCCGTGGCGATGCCGCGGATCAATTCCACCAGCTTCATCACCGGCACTGGGTTCATGAAGTGCAGGCCCATGAACTGCGCCGGGCGGTCAGTCACGGCGGCCAGCCGCGTGATCGAGATTGACGAGGTGTTGGAGCACAAAATCGCGCCGGGTTTCAAAATCGGGCAAATACCCCGGAAGATCTTCTTCTTGATCTCTTCGCTTTCGGTCGCGGCTTCGATGACGAGGTCGCGGTCTTTCATGGCGTCTTCGGCCGAGGACGTCTTGATGCGGGCCAATGCAGCGGTCTTATCGGTTTCGCTCAGCGCACCCTTGCTCACCTGACGCGTCATGTTTTTGTCGATGGCGGCCATGGCGCGTTTCAGCTGATCTTCGCTGATGTCGGCCATCACCACATCGTAACCGGCAATGGCGCTGACGTGCGCAATCCCTGAGCCCATCTGGCCCGCACCGATCACGCCCACACTCTTGATGGTGATCGCCGGTTTGGACTGCTTGGCGGAAACATTCGCCGCCGCACGGCCTGCGGTGTCGTTCATGGTCGGTCCTTTGCGCTCTTTGTCGCGTTGTTTTTATTAAAGGGCGTTGGTGAATTCTGGCACCAGGGTGAACAGGTCACCCACCACGCCATAGTCGGCCACCTGGAAGATCGGGGCTTCCGAATCTTTGTTGATGGCGACGATCACTTTCGAATCCTTCATGCCGGCCAGGTGCTGAATGGCGCCTGAAATGCCGACCGCGATGTAGAGTTCGGGGGCCACGATCTTGCCCGTTTGACCCACTTGGTAGTCGTTGGGTACGAAACCTGCGTCGACGGCAGCGCGCGAAGCGCCCACACCTGCGCCGAGTTTGTCGGCCAAGGCTTCGATGATCTTGAAGTTCTCGCCCGAGCCCATGCCGCGCCCACCGGACACAACAATGCGCGCCGAGGTGAGTTCCGGGCGTTCCGACTTCGAGAGTTCCTGACCCACGAAGCTCGACACACCGGGGTCTGCCGCAGCAGCGACATTCTCAACAGCAGCGCTGCCGCCATCGGCGGGCGCTTTGTCGAAGGTCGAGGTGCGGACCGTGATGACTTTTTTGGCGTCTTTCGACTGCACGGTAGCTAATGCATTGCCCGCATAAATCGGACGCACGAACGTATCGGCAGATACGACCGCCGAGATGTCCGACAGTTGCGCGACATCCAGCAAAGCGGCCACGCGCGGCAGCACGTTTTTGCCTGTTGTCGTGGCGGGTGCGAGGATGTGGCTGTATTCGCCAGCCAGACCCGTGATCAAGGCGGCTGTGGGTTCGGCCAGTTGATGCGCATAGGCATCACCATCGGCCACTTTCACTTTGCTCACGCCCGCAATCTTGGCTGCGGCGGCACCGGCAGCGGCACAACCTTTGCCGATGACGAGCACGTGAATGTCGCCGCCGATTTGCTTGGCGGCCGTAATGGCGCACAAGGTGGCGGGGCGGATTTCGGTGTTGTTGTGTTCAGCGATAACGAGATTGGTCATTAGAGCACCTTCGCTTCGTTGCGAAGTTTATCGATAAGCGTTGCGATATCGGGCACTTTCACGCCGCCCTTGCGCTTCGCCGGTTCTTCGACTTTCAGCGTCACCAAGCGCGGCGCGATGTCGACACCCAAGGCATCCGGAGCCAGGGTCTCAATCGGCTTCTTCTTGGCTTTCATGATGTTCGGCAGCGACGCATAGCGCGGCTCGTTCAAGCGCAGGTCAGTGGTCACAATCGCCGGAAGTTTCAGAGACACAGTTTCCAAACCGCCGTCCACTTCGCGCGTCACGGCCACTTTGTCGCCGTCCACGCCGACCTTCGAGGCGAAGGTACCTTGGGCCCAGCCCAACAACGCGGCCAGCATCTGGCCCGTCTGGTTGCTGTCGTCGTCGATGGCTTGTTTGCCCAGTATCACGAGGTTCGGGTTTTCCTTGGCGATGATGGCTTTCAGCAGCTTGGCCACGGCTAAAGGCTGCAATTCAGCGTCGCTTTGCACCAGGATGCCGCGGTCAGCACCCATGGCCAGAGCGGTGCGGATAGTTTCCTGGGCGGCTGCGGGGCCCATGGACACCGCGATGATTTCGGTCGCCTTGCCGGCTTCCTTCATGCGAACCGCTTCTTCGACGGCAATTTCGTCGAACGGATTCATGGACATTTTCACGTTGGCCAGTTCGACGCCCGTGTTGTCCGCTTTCACGCGAACTTTCACGTTGTAGTCGATGACACGTTTGACAGCGACGAGAACCTTCATCGGTACATTTCCGCTAATGGTCAGAGGTGCTTAAGAGCCCCAGAAAACCCCGCTCAGCGCCGCATTTGCCGCGGTTCGTCCGGCGGGTGGGCGGTAGAGTTAGTCCGTTGTCATAGGGGTGTCAAACGAATTGATGTTGCGGTGCAGCAAGGCTCTGCGACAGTTCATTATTTAAGCAGCGCTATATGTGGTGCCTCATTGCGCGACACTCCGCCAGGGACCCGGCTATTGGCTCTGTTCCCGGCTCTGTCAGGGCACCCAAAGCACGACACCCGTCCCAGCCACTTTGATGACGAACCGGGCCAGCACGACCAAGTCATCCGACATCCGGTTGATGTAGGCGACGGCGGCTGGGTTCACG
>JAEUKL010000007.1 GCA_016793005.1 Rhodospirillaceae bacterium
TGGGCAAACGTCGTGGTTTCGATGGTGGCGCGTATGCCAACAGCCCGTAAGTCCGATACAATCTGCTGATGATACGCATCATCCGCAGCGAATACGCCGGGTGCAAAACTGATCAGCATGTCAAATCCGCTGCCATACCCGGCGTCGGCCAGCATCGCTTTGGCGCGGGCTGGGTCGTAGGGGTATGCCGCAAGCGTCGGATCATAACCGAACGACTGTTTGACTGCGCCTTGCGTGGCCGGCGTTGTGACGCCCCCCATCAGCACATCAACAATCCGCTGTTTATCGATGGCGTAGTTCAGGGCTTGGCGCACGCGCACATCGGCAACCGGTGACGGCTTGTTTGAAACAAATGCAAGCGTTTGTATGCGGCCTGTGTTCCGAACATGTATGCGCCCGCCGCTGGCTTCAATCGGGGTGCGGTCTTCGGGCCCCACGTCCATGGCGATGTCAACCGCCCCCGTGCGCAGTGCTTGAACGCGCGCGTTCATGTCGGGTACGTCCAGTAGTTCAAGTTGGTCGATGATGGGCGCGCGCCACGATGTGCGATTGGCGACCAACGTGATTTTGCCTGGGGTCCAGGCAATAACACGGAACGGCCCTGTGCCGCTGGAGGTGCGCCCAAAACCCTGCCGGCCAAGTTGTGCCCATAATTTTGGCGCCGGGATGCGTACGCCGGCGAGGCGGCGCGGCAAAAGGACGTTGGGGCTGGTGGTTTGAATATCAACGGTGTCTGGGTCGATGGCGCGCACGCGTTCAATGCCGATGACCAGTTGCGCAACAACTTCCAGCAATCCGGCGTTTGAAATTAAGTGCTCCAGTGCTTGCGCGACCGCATCGGCATTGAAGGGCTCGCCGTTGGAGAACGTTACACCTTTGCGCAAATGAAATCGCCACGATGTGGGCGATGTTATCTCCCATCGTTCCACCAACGCAGGCTGTAGTTCCCCGGCGTCATCAAATCCGAACAGGGGATCGTAGATGCTAAGGGCCGGCAACAGCGACGGCAGCGCAATGCTGCCGTATGGATTGCCGAGGTCATTTGGAAATGAGGTCACGGCAATGCGCAGCGTCTTGACGGGCTCGGCCTGCGCGGCCCCAACGCTAAACAGCAGCAGTATGCCGATAAGTTTAATCAGCCGCATAACGGGTTAACTCGTAACGGCGTAGGCCGCGATACATCGACAAGGCCGGAATGAACGAGCCGTCGGTCAGCACCCATGTATCGTAGTCGAGATTTTGCGGCAGCAAATCGTCAACACTTGAAATGGTCGCCAAGCAGTAGTGATGGGTGGCGAACGTACCCGCCGCGACCGATATTTGCTCCGGGCCCACGTACATCACGCCCAGCAGTAACTTGTGCAGTGACGGGCCGGTCGCACCTTGCTTGTGCGGTGAGGCGGAAAACATGTTTTCTATTGTGGCAAGGCCGGGGCCTTTATTCATGGGATAACCGGTGGTCATCCAGGCGTCGCCGGTGATGGCGTGATTGCAGAACACGACCGGCCCCGTTGGATAGGCCATGCGTTCACTCTGGCGGCCATTCTGCGCTGTCACGTTCTCGGACTCGGCCATGCCGTCGTGCCAGCGGAACCATGCACTTCCGGTAAACTGATCGCTGGTGCGCACGCGCACAAAGCAGTCGGTGGCGTTCATGTTGGCGTCGACGGATTGCACCACATCGCGCACCACGTGGGGCGGGTCGGCAATCAGGCAAGTGGCGCGCATGGTTCGCGTACCATCCGAAAACAGGCTGACGGACACATCTTCGTGACCGCGGGCCCGGCCGCGATCTTCAGGCTTGTCGCTGACATAGGCGATGTGGCCCGCGAAGGTGCGAGTCAAGATGGGTTTGTGCATGATCATGGCGCTGAGGTGGCTTGCGCGCCCAGGTTACGCCGTGCCACCGTAAGTGCAATCGCACTTTTCAGTGCACATCGATTTGTGAGGGGTTCTCATGCGTTCCACAATTCTTGCTGCAGTCAGCGCCGTGGCGCTGGCAGTGGCCGGGCCCGCGTCTGCGCAGTTTGCAGGCTCGGCGTCGGGCAAGCGCTTGGCCGATATGCCGCGCGATCCATTTCCCAGCACCTACACGCCGTTGCCGTCGGTGCCCACAGCTATTGTCGGCGCAACGGTGCACACGGGCACGGGCGCAACGCTGAACAACGCCACCGTTGTCATGAGCGGCGGCAAGATCGTCAGCGTGACGGAAGGTGGGGCAGCGCCTGCCGGCGCGACGGTGATCGATGGTAAGGGCAAGGTGGTGACGCCGGGCCTGATTGATGCGCACTCACATTTGGGTGTGTACCCCGAGCCTTCGGTTGATTCCTTAAGCGACGGCAATGAAGCGACCGATCCGAACACGGCGGAAGTTTGGGCTGAACACTCGTTGTGGCCGCAAGACCCGGCGTTCTCGCGGGCGCTCGCGGGCGGCGTGACGTCGATGCAGATCCTGCCGGGCTCGGCCAATTTGATCGGCGGACGCTCGGTTGTCGTGAAGAATGTCTGGAGCCGCTCGGTGCAAGGCATGAAGTTCCCGGGCGCCAAGCAAGGCATGAAAATGGCGTGTGGTGAAAATCCGCGCCGTGTCTACGGCAGCAAGAACCGTTCACCGGCGACACGCATGGGCAACTTTGCGGGTTATCGGGCGGCGTGGTTGAAAGCCCTCGAATACCAATACGAGTGGGATCAGTTCGAGGCCAAACGCCAAAAGGGTGATCCGGCCGCCAAGCCGCCCAAGCGCGACCTTGAACTTGAAACCATGGCGGGTGCGTTGCGCGGCGACATTCTGGTGCAGATGCACTGTTACCGTGCCGATGAAATGATGCAGGTGATCGATATGTCGAAGGAATTCGGCTATCGCGTCAGTCAGTTCCATCATGCTGTCGAAGCCTACAAAATCCGCGACGTACTGGCGAAGGAAGGCATTTGCGGTGCCATGTGGTCCGACTGGTGGGGGTTCAAAATGGAATCCTTTGATGGGATCATGGAAAACATCGCCCTCATGGATGCAGCCGGAGCCTGCGCCGTGGTGCATTCGGACTCGAACGTGACCAACCAGCGCCTCAACCAAGACGCAGCCAAGGTGATGGCGGCCGGACGTCGTATGGGCCTGACGATCTCTGATGGGCAGGCGATCAAGTGGGTCACCCTGAATCCCGCAAAATCCATCGCCATCGACGACAAAACCGGATCACTCGAGCCCGGTAAGATGGCCGATGTGGTGGTCTGGAACGGCAGTCCTTTAAGTGTTTATGCGCACGCCGAGAAGGTGTTCATCGACGGCGCTTTAACCTATGACATTAACGATCCATCGAAGCAGGCGCGCGGCGACTTCGAGCTCGGTATGAACAGCAAGGAGGACGTGCGATGAGAACCTCCGTCATTCTGGCTTTGGCCTTGCCGTTCGCGTTTGCAACGGCGGCCACGGCAGCGCCCACCGCGATCATCAATGCCACGGTGCATACGGTGTCGGGCGCGAAAATTCCCAACGGAACGGTGATTTTCGACAACGGTGTGATTACCGCCGTCGGTGCGGGCTTAAGTGCGCCGGCGGGCGCCACCGTGATCGACGCCAAAGGCGGCCAGGTCACGCCAGGGCTGATCAGCTCGTACAGCTATGTTGGGATTCTGGATATCGAGTTGGAACGCACCACCAACGAGACCGAATCTGAGAATCCATTATTCAGCGCGGCCTTTGACGTGGCACCGGGTGTGAACCCGAAAGCGAACATGATTGCCATCACGCGCAAGCGTGGCGTGACGCAAGCTATCGCCGCGCCGGATTACGGCAAAACGATTTTTGCCGGGCAGGGCGCCATGCTGACGTTGGGTGACGGTCCGCAGTTCGCCGTCGTTCCAAAGATCGGTATGTTTATGAACGTCAGTGAAACCGGTAAGCGCTTGGCGGGCGGTTCACGTGGTGCTGTGTGGACGTTCATCCGCCAAGTGTTCGAGGATGTGCGTTACTTCGAGCGCAACCGCAACGACTTTGATGAAAACAAAGCCCGCGCCACAGCGTTAACGCGCCTTGATCTTGAAGCGCTAGTTCCGGTGCTGATCGGCAAGATGCCGCTCGTGGTGGAAGCCCACCGGGCAGCAGATATTCAGAACGTCATCAAGATGGCGGCTGAATATAAGCTGAAAGTGATTTTGGTGGGGGCCCGTGAAGGCTGGAAGGTGGCCGGAGAGATTGCGAAGGCCAACATTCCGGTGATTATCGACCCCACCAACAACCTGCCGGCGCGGTTCGACATGCTGGGCTCGACGTTGGAAAACGCCGCCAAAATGCACGCGGCAGGCGTGAAGCTGGCGTTTGCGGTGATGGGTGATCAAATCGCCTACAATGCGCGCAGCCTCTCATACTACGCAGGCTTGGCTGCGGCCAACGGCATGCCGTGGGATGCAGCCTTGGCGGCCATCACCAAGAACCCGGCTGAGATCTGGGGGATGGGCAGCAAACACGGAACGCTTGAAGCGGGCAAGATTGCTGACGTGGTGATTTGGGACGGCGATCCCTTGGAAGTCACGTCCGAGCCCTCGCATGTGTTTATTGGCGGGGCCGCGCAGAACATGATCACGCGGCAGGACCTGCTGCGCGAACGCTATAAAAATGTTGGTGTGCCCAACCAGTTGGGCTACCGCTAGATCTACGCCGCTGAAATGAAAGAGGGGGCCTGAATGCCCCCTCTTTTTTATCTCAATCGGGAAAGCGGTCTTCATCCAGGAAGGCGCGGACCATCTGCGCCATCTCAGTCGTGCTGAGATCGAGCAACTGATGGCTCCAGCCCGGTAAGTCCTTCACCCGGCCATTTTTCAAGTAGGGCGTGATGCGCGGCGTGTAGTCGCGCAGGTCGTCATCCGGGTTGAACACAAGAATAGGCGCCGTCACGTCAATGATGGTATCCGGGTAGGTGTAACTGAACGCAGCGCGGTGGCCCCAGCCGCGCTTCTCACCACCTCGCAAGTGATCGGGAAATTGCTTCATGGTGTCGTGCAGGTTTGCGCGCTTGTCCTGAAACTGCACCAGCGTTTTCCAGGCATCGGTCAGGAAGTGACCCTCGGAATCCACGTCCGGGATGGAATTGACGATGTGTTGGCGTTTCAAATCATCCTCGGTGTAGATCGGCGCCGACATCAAAATCAGGTGCTTCACCTGCCGGGGACGCTGGCGGGCAATCTCCACCGCAATTTTTGAACCTGTATGGTAGCCCATCACATCAAAGGCGCTGAGCTTTAACGCATCTGCCACATCACCCATCGCAGCAGCGTAATCGGCAATGGCCGGCGGCGTGGCGGGTGCATCGCTCATGCCGTAGCCCGGCGTATCGGGCGCCAGCGCTAAGCGGTCGCGGCCCATCTCGTCGATCCATTTTTCATAGATCACGCCTGAAACGGGGCTTAAGTGAAAACACAACAGCGGGCGTTTCGCAGCAGCTTGGTTGCCTGCCATGCGGACGTGCATTTGCCCGAACCGGCCATCGATATACGCTTTGCGCATGAGGCAACCCCACTGTGAATTTCCTGCTGTCAGGTTACAGTAGCGCAAACATATGGACCAATCTCATGCTTCGCATTCTCGCGTTCACTCTGCTGATAAGCGCCACATCCCCCGCATGGGCCATCGAGGGCATGGGGAACCCGTGGGAAACCGTCGATAACGCCGTGTGCGCAGGTTTGAAGATCCAGGATTTCTCCGGCGCTGTGGGGGCGGCGGTGTCCATTTCAATCTCGGAACGTGTTCCTGAAACAAAAACTCTCCCCGCCTATTGCCGTGTCGTCGGTGTCATTGCGCCCACGAATCCGGTCGAGATTCGCGTGCCCGTTTCAAACAGGAATGGCCGGTTGCTGATGGCCGGCTGCGGGGGCTTGTGCGGCGCAATCCAGATGGAACGCACCGATGATGCTTTGGTGCGTAAGTACGCGGTCGCACATACCGACATGGGGCACGCTGAAACGGATATGGCTTTTGCCAATGATCCGGCGGCGCTGGAGGATTTCGCGCATCGTTCAACACACGTCGGGACTTTGTTGCTGAAGGCCGTTGTGAAGGCCTATTACAACCGCGCCCAGGATTATGCGTATTTTCGCGGCTGTTCCACCGGCGGACGGCAGGGCTTAACCGCAGCACTGTTATATCCCGACGACTACGACGGAATCGTTGCCGGTGCCCCGGCTGCTGGTGCGGCGGTCCCCAATATTGCATGGGCATTGAAAGCGAATACGCGCGCTGATGGTTCCAATATTCTCGGTGCCCAGGCCATACGCACATTGCATGATGGCGTGTCGAAGGCCTGCGATTTGAATGATGGCGTCGCAGACGGCATCGTGGGGGATCCGCCCAGTTGCGCCTTCAAGCCTGAAACGCTGGCCTGCAGCAAAGACAACGCCAAGGACTGTCTGACGCTGGAACAAATCGATGCGGCCAGCAAAATCTATACGGGCGTGCCGGGCTTCGCGAGCCAAGGATTTGCGAAAGGCGGAGAGTTGGGGTGGCTGCGCGGCCTTGTGCGCGGCGATCAGCCCGCAGGTTTTGAAGGTGTCGCGCGCAATTATCTGCGCCGCTTTGCCGATCTGCCCAATGCCCCAAAAACCATCACTGATCTCGATTTTGCGAAGACCCCGGTGCGATTGGCCCCGGTCGACGCCCTGCCGAGTTTTGGCGCTGATGGCAAACGCATTGCTGGTTTCGAAAAAGCAGGCGGAAAGCTGTTGCTGTATCACTCGTGGTCGGATGACTCACTCACGCCCGCCACCGCCATTGATGTTTACACGGCGCATGAAAAAAGTTTCGGCGGGGCCGACAAGCTTGATCCCTTCTTTAAGCTGTTCGTGATCCCCGGTATGCGCCATTGCCGTGGCGGCGAGGGCCCTGATGCGGTGGATTTCCTCAGCGCCATCGAGCAGTGGGTCGAGAAGGGTAGGGCCCCCGAAGCGTTGATCGCAACCAAGCTGAAAAAATCAGTGCCTCTGCCGCATGAAGAACGATTCCCCGTACCGCCCGAGCAAGTGATTTTCTCGCGGCCGGTATTTCCCTATCCGGCGTCAGCGCAATACACGGGCCAGGGCGATGCAAAGGCGGCATCGTCCTGGGTGAAGAAATGAAGAAGCTTGCTTAAGCGGGCGGCTGGAACTTGGTGTCGTGGCCCGGGAAGGCCTCGAAGCCTTTGAGCATGTAATCCCAGTACAGGATCGGCAGGCCGGTCGACTTGATCGTCCAGTTGATCCAGCGCTCTTTGGCCGGGTCCAGCGGTAACGTCGGTGTCGGTTTGCCGCCATAGATGAACTCGGCCATCAACACTTTGCCGTAGGCCGTTGTCAGCGGGCACGACGCGTAACCGTCGTAGGCTTCCTCAATCGGCTTGTTGCGGATCAGATGGTTGATGTTGCGCACCACGACGGGGGCCTGCTTGCGCACGGCGGCGGCCGTTTTGGAATTGGCGGTCGAGCACGCATCGCCTAAACCGAACACGTTTTTATACTTCACGTGCTGCAACGAATTGGCGTGCACATCCACAAAGCCGGCAGCGTTACTGATGGGGCTGCCCTTCAGCACATCGGGCACAGTTTGTGGCGGGGTGACGTGCAGCATGGTGTAATCCAGCACCAGTTTCTGGCCTTGCTGGTCGCCTGCCACGATATCGAACGTGGCCTTCTTGTTGGCGGCGTCGATTTCCACAAGGTTGTGGTTGTAACGCACGTCGATGTTGTGACCTGCCGCGATTTTCACCAGTTCCTTAGCGTAGAACGGTACGCCAAAGATGGCAGGGGTTTGCGTCAGGAACTTCACATCCACAAACTGGCGGATACCGCTTTTCTTCAAGTAGTCGGCGGCCAGATAGGCGATCTTCTGCGGTGCGCCCGGGCACTTAATGGGCATGGGCGGCTGCGTGAAAATCGCGCTATCGCCGCGTTTTAAGTTCTCAATGCACGTGAACGTGTATTCAACGGTGTCGGGCGAATAGTTGCTGCACACGCCGCCTTTGCCGACGGCATCCTTCAGGCCTTTGACGGCATCCCAGTTCAGTTTCAGGCCCGGGCAGACGACCAGATAGTCGTAGGTCACGCGCACGCCCGACGTCAGCGTAACGGCATTGTTGTCGGGATCAAAACCTGCCGCGGCTTCTTTAATCCAGGTCACGCCCGAAGGAATCAGCTTGGCTTCATCCTTGCGTGTGGCCTTCAGGCTGTAGGCGCCGGCGCCAACCAGCGTGAACGCAGGCTGATAGTAGTGCGCCTCGGACGGTTCGATGATGGCGATATCAATGGCATCTTCGTGGTCATGGCGCCGCAGCTCTGCCGCGACTGTAATGCCCGCCGCGCCGCCGCCGACAATAAGAACCTGATGATGTGCGCCTGCCATAACGACCCCTTTTAAGTGCGGTTGACCCAGCGGTTGTATCCTCTGGGCCATTAAGCCGTACTGTAACCTTGATTGTGGCGGTCAGCCAACCCGTCACAAGGCCAGCCTATATCTTGTGGGGGACGGAGAAGGAAACGTCACGAAACCGTAAAAGCAGATTAAGTTTTGTTATGCGCTACGCAGAACACAGGGCTTTTAGAGTAACTGGGCTTTTAGAGTAAATGTGTTAACCCGTTTGGGTCTTCCACCACCAAAGCGCCGTCGTGGCCGCTGAGATAGCTAGGTCCGATAGGTACTTTGCCCGCACCGCCGGGGATGTCGAGGATGTATGTGGGCTGGGCCAATCCTGAAACTTTGCCGCGCAGGGCTTTGACGATCTCTTGCCCGCGGGCGATAGGCACCACAAAGCGCTCCGTACCGGGTGCGCGGTCAAGTTGATGGAGGTAATAAGGTTTTACGCCAGCAGCGACCAGGCCGCGGAACAGTGTTTCCAGAATGCCCGCGTCGTCATTCACACCGGCCAGCAAAACGGTTTGGCCAAACAGCATGACGCCGGACTGACGCAGCTTGCGTAAAGCGTGGACGGCATTGGCGGTCAGTTCATCGGCATGATTGCAATGGACAGCAATATTGATGGGTTTGTGCGCCGTACGCAGTACGTTCAGCAGCGCATCATCAATATGCTCAGGGGCTGCGATGGGCACGCGGCTGTGAATGCGGATGGTCGCGACGTGCGGGATTTCATCAAGAGCGGACAGAATCGTTTGTAAGCGGCGCGCGGACAAAATCAGCGGGTCGCCGCCGGTGATGATCACTTCCCAAATCTTGGGCGTGCGGCGGATATAGTCCAGCGCCGTTTGAAGGTCTGCGTCGCTCAAGCCCGCATGCTCGGGCCCCACTGCTTCACGGCGGAAACAAAACCGGCAATACACCGCGCAGATTTGGGTTGGCATCAACAGCGCGCGGTCGGCGTAACGATGCACAATGCCTTTGACCGGGCTGTGCGTTTTATCGCCAATGGGGTCGGCCGTTTCTTCTGGCGCCGTAATCACTTCATCGGCGTGGGGAATGTACTGGCGCCCCACAGCGCTATCGGACCCTTGCGTCTGAATGATCGCAGCCACCTCTGGTGTGATGGACAGGGCGTAGCGCTCTGTGACGGCCGCTAGGTTTTGTGCAGCCGCAGCGTCAACCAGCCCGCTATCGCGAAGCTGCGTTAACGTGCGGATGGTCGAGGCGGCGGAGGCATTCATATAAAGAGCGCGTTGTATGTTTTGGGGGCTGGGGCGGCGGTGTTCTAGCTTAAACATGGGGTCGGGTAAAACGTTCGCTGCGCGACGCCACCCGGAAATAGCAGGCCGCACCGTGACCGCAGATTACATCCGCCGCTTGTTGGAGCACTTCTATCTAAGCATCCTGAATCGGCTAAGGTATTGGCATAGCGCTTAAATTCGCGTGTACTGGGGACTTAAGAATGATTGTTGTTCAAACACCGTGGACGGTGAAGGACGAGGGTGTGCTTTCGGCTGTTCTGGCCGAA
>JAEUKL010000075.1 GCA_016793005.1 Rhodospirillaceae bacterium
CTTCGCCTTGCCGGGCACCGCGGGCTGCGGATTAGCTGGGGGCGGTGTCGCGGCGGGCATTGGCGCGCGTGCGACCATCGTCGGCTGTGATGGAGCGGCAGGTTTCGCTTGTGTCGGTTTGGGTGCCGACGGCTTTGTCGCCAAGGCCGGCGCTTGTTTCGCCCCAGCTTGCTGGGGGTTGGACATCTGCGGACTGGGCTGCGAGCCGGAAATGACGACAGTCGGCGGGGCCAGGGATTCAGCGGCAACGGTTGCACGTGGCGAGGCGGTGATCTTGGGCAACTCGCCCGGTGCACGGGCTAGGTACTGATTCTTGATGTCGATACTTTCAGCGCGATCAATCTCAACACGCACGCGCGCCGTGCCGGCTTCCTTAAAGCCCAGCAGCTGCGCGCCCTGGCGCGAAATATCGATGATGCGTTTGCTCTTGAACGGCCCGCGATCATTGACGCGCAGTTTAAGCTGGCGGCCGTTATCCAGATTGGTGACGTTGACGATGCTGGGCAGCGGTAAAGTTGGATGCGCCGCCGTCAGCGAATTCATGTCATAGCGCTCGCCATTGGCGGTACGCTTGCCATGGAAATCGGGGCCGTACCAAGACGCGATCCCCTCTTCGACATACGAATAGTCTTCGGATGGGTAGTACCACACCCCTTCGACTTGGTAGGGCTTGCCGACTTTATAGACCCCGCCTTCCGGAAGATCGGCAAAACGCTCGTCGGTTGGGATATCTGTGGTCGGGCTTGGAGCTTGGCCGGTACTGCACGCAGCGACCGGTCCTACCAGCAGGCACAGTGCAATTAAGCGAGGCGCCATAAAGCGGGGTGCCAAGATGCGGGCTTGCACCCGTGAGGGCTTAAATTTCAGCTTCATTTAGTGTGGAAATCTGCCGTAACTACAACAGATTGTATTGTACTTGCGCGAGTCGGCTATGGCAACCCCAACCGCCCTCGCCCGCACGGCGTGGTCGGCGTGCTGTCAGAGACCAATATCCGCACCATGTCCGGGCTCGGATACCCATCGGCGGGAAAGCCGCATTTTCGCTGGTAGACCTGTAAGGCTTGGCGCGTACCACTCCCGAAGACGCCATCCGGTTCGGCCTTTAATTCACCAAGCTTTTGCAGTGCTGATTGCAACGCCATCACCTGCTCGCGCGCCATCGGCGGATCATTCACGCGCGTGCCGGCCAAGGCAGGTCCGCCTGTAATACGGTCGGACAAATACCCGATAGCAACCGCGTAGAAAATTGAGCGGTTCCACTTCAGGATAGCCCGGAAATTGTCATAGACCAGGAACGCTGGCCCCTTGGCTCCAGCCGGGATGATCAACGCAGCCTGCACATCCTGTCTGGGGAGTGGCGCGCCATCAGCACGTGTCAGTCCGAGGGTAGACCACTCTTGCAACGACTTCAGCGTGTCTTTTGCGCCGCCGTCCAGGCTGGCCAGGGTGAAATCGAATTTGGCGGGAAGCCGCACTTCACGGCCCCACGTCTGCTTGGGATTCCAGCCTAAGTTTTGCAGGTAATGTGCGCCCGACCCCAGCGCATCCGGCGTTTGCCCCCAGACGTCAATGCGTCCGTCGCTGGTTTCATCGACCGCGTGTTTCAGGAATGTGGACGGCATGAACTGCGTCTGCCCCATCGCTCCAGCCCAGGAGCCGACCATTTTGTCGGCTGTGGTGTGGCCGCGGTCCAGGATCAGCAAGGCGTCAAACAACTCGGTCTTGAAGAACGTTGCGCGTCGGCCTTCAAATGCCAGCGTCGCCAGCGCATGAATGACCGGATAGCCGCCGAGATTGCGCCCGTAATTAGTCTCTAGGCCCCAGAACGCCACCAGGAAGCGGCCCGGGACGCCGTATTTCTTCTCTAGGCCGTCGAGAAGTGCCCCGTTTTCCTTCAGGCGTGCAGCACCGTCGCGCACGCGCGCCTCGGAGACTGCGCCATCAAGATAACGCCAGAACGTTTGGGTGAATTCCGGCTGCTTACGATCCAGTTCGATCACCCGAGGGATCAGTTTGATATCGGCAAACGCCAGATCAAGCGTCCGCGCCGAGATCCCTTTGGCGGCAGCCTCGCGGCGGAAATCCTTCAGCCATACCTGAAAAGCAGCCTCATCCTGGACGGATGGACCGGCAGGCATTTCGGGCGCAGGCGCCGGTTCCGTCACGGTTACGGCGGTTCGTTCGGGGGTCGTGCACGCGGCCAGTATCAGGGTGACGGCGACGTTTATGACAGCATGATGTAACGATTTCAGGGGAGCAGACTTCATGGGCACCACGTATGACAGAACCTTTGCATAACACAAACCCATCTGCCGTGCAGGTTCTTCAATGATTTCGACTGTTTAGCGGCACCCGGGGCGTGACAGCCCCGAGCGGTTTTGGTTAAAATAAGGCGTGGACCTTCGCGCTCGGCGGTGATCGTCAAATTTTAGTACGCAGCGCGAAGACAAAGGGGATCGTGGGATATGCAAGATCAAGATCAGGCGCAGCAACCAGCAGGCGCCCAAGCTATCGACGCTACGGCCGTGGATCAGGCTGGGCAAGTTGTTGATCCGAGTGCCGCAGCAGCGAGTGGCCAGCAAGCGTTCGAATACGGTTCGGCCCCGCCGCCTGCTGCGATCGGCGATGTCGGTATTTTCGACGGCTGGTTCGCAAACATGTTTGCGGGCGCCATCGACATTCAACTCCACTCCCCGCTGTTGACGATGGTCTATGTCGGCTGCCTGGTGGCGCTGGTGATGGTTCGCGTGAATACCGATAACCCCGTCAAGTCGCTGGCCTGCGCCGGGATCTATATATACACCACTATTCAAGCTTTCACGCTGTTCAAGGCCTCTCCGTATGTCCTGCAGTACACGCCGGGCGGCTGGCAGATCACGGCCAAATCCGCTTGGTTTGCCGCGATGTTTACCGGCGTCTGGGTGTGGGGTGTTTCGCGCGTCGGCCAAACCGCCATCGTCTGGCTGCTGACGACAGGCATCGGCCCGCTGTTGCGCATGCTGAACCCGCTGCGCTTGATCGACAAGTTGCGGTCGAGCGATGCTGATCTGGACGCGATGGATCAAGCGTCCGACAAAGACCCGAAGCGTCAGCTGACCGCCATCATGTTTACCGACATCGTGGGTTACTCGGCGCAGATGGGCGCCAACGAAGCGGCCATGGTGAAAAAGCTCGCCGTCCACAACGAAATCATGCGCGGCCAGATCGTGCGCAATCGCGGTACTGTCATTAAGACGATTGGTGACGCCTTCATGGTGCGCTTCCGCTCGGCTGAAAGTGCCGTGCAGTGCGCCATGGACTGCCAAAAGGCCATCGGCGACTACAACAAGACAAAAATGCCGCCGGACCAGTTCCATATCCGTATCGGCGTGCACATGGGTGAAGTCATTCACACCACCAACGACGTGTTCGGCGAAGGCGTGAACATCGCGGCCCGCATTGAGCCGAAAGCGGACCCGGATGGCATTGCAGTCTCCGACGTGATTGCCAATGCCTGCCGCAACAAGGTGCCCGCGCACTTCCAAAGCATTGGCCGCTTGCCGATGAAAAACATCGCCAATCCGCCAGAACTGTTCAAAGTGTACGCGATTGAACAGCAACAAGCGGCGAAGGTGCAGAAAGGCCCGGCCGGTGGTGCCCCGGCTGGCGCCAGCGCGCCCGGCGGGACGTTTAAGATCTAATCGGTTCTTAAGACTTAACTGGTTGAGAGTGAGTGCAATCTGATGCGGACGTTCTTTGGCTTTGCACTCGCGGCAGCGCTTTCCTTCACCACGGCGGCGTTTGCGGCTGATAAAGTAACTTTCGGCACCGATTGGCGCGCGCAGGCCGAGCACGGCGGGTTTTATCAAGCCGTCGCAAAGGGCTTTTACAAAGACGCTGGTTTAGATGTGACCCTGCGCCAAGGTGGGCCGCAGGTGAACCACGCGCAGTTGTTGGCCGCGGGTCGCCTAGAGTTCACCATGGCGCCCAACTCGTTTATTCCGCTGAACTTCGTGCAGCAGAATATTCCGATGGTTGCAGTCGCAGCGCTGTTTCAGAAAGACCCGGCGGTGCTGATTGCGCATTCAGGCGTTGGCAACGACACGCTGACCGACTTGAAAAAGCGCAAGATCATGATCGGGCCCGATACCCGCATCGGGTTCTGGCGCTTTCTGAAGTCGAAGTATGGCTTCACCGACGATCAGATTGCGCCCTACACATTCAATTTAGCGCCGTTCCTGGCGGATAAGCTGGCCGTGCAACAAGGCTATCTGTCTAGCGAGCCCTTCCAGCTTGAGCGCGTAGGCGTGAAACCCAACGTGTTCCTGTTGGCTGACGCGGGCTACACCAGCTATGCGGCGGTGATTACAACCTCACGCAAGTTGGCCGAGACGAACCCTGCGCTGGTGCAGCGCTTTGTTGATGCGTCGATCAAGGGCTGGGCGGATTACATATATGGCGACCCATCGCCGGCCAACAAACTCATCAAAGCCGATAACCCCGAGATGAACGACGAACTTCTGGCCTATGGCCGCGAGAAGTTGAAAGCATACGGGATTATCGACAGCGGCGATTCACTGGGCAAAGGCATCGGCATGATGACCGACGAACGCTGGAAGGCGTTTTTCGAGGTTATGGCCGCCGATGGTCTTTACGATAAAGCGATGGACTACAAGAAAGCCTATATGCTGTCGTTCGTTGGTAAAAACGTCGCCCGTGATATCGGCAAGCCGTAACGCGCCGTTGTGAACGCCCCTCTTCTCACCCTTTCTGGTATCACGCAGTCTTTTCCGTCGGGCACACAAGCTTTGCGGCCGGTTGATCTCAGTATCGCTGAGGGGTCGTTTGTCAGTCTCGTCGGTCCTTCGGGTTGCGGAAAGTCGACGTTGCTGCGCATCGCCTCAGGCCTGCTGACGCCAACGTCGGGCCGTGTTGCGCGGGCATTTGAATCAAAGCCCGGTGGTGTGGCGTTTGTATTCCAAGACTCGACGTTGATGCCGTGGGCTACCGTTGCCCGCAATGTCAGCCTGCCTTTGGAATTAGCGGGTGTCGCAGCCCCCGAAGCCGTGGTGCGCGCCACAGATGCATTGCGGCGTGTGGGCTTGGCAGAGTTCGCCGACGCTTATCCGCGGCAACTATCGGGCGGCATGCGCATGCGTGTGTCGATTGCGCGCGCCATCGTCACCAATCCGCGCCTGTTGCTGATGGATGAGCCTTTTGCGGCCTTGGATGAATTCACGCGCTTTAAGCTGAACGAGGACTTGCTGCAGTTGTGGCAAGCTAACCGCTGGACCGTGATGTTCGTCACCCACAGTGTGCGCGAAGCTGTGTTTTTGTCCGAGCGTGTTGTTGTCATGTCACCGCGTCCCGGCGCGGTCGTGGCGGATTTGACTATTCATCTTCCAGCCCCACGCACCGATGCGATGCGCTTGGGCCATGCCTTCGCCGATGAATGTGCGCGGCTGACGCATATTCTTGGGCAAGCCATGGGGGTAGCGGCATGAGCAAACTCGGCAAGGCCCTTTTGCCTGCGGTATTTGGCATTGTCGTGTTGGGGTTGTGGGAATGGGGTGTGCGTGCGGCCGAAATCCCCGACTACGTGCTGCCGGGGCCTCTGGCCATTTTCAATGCCCTCACCGCGAATTTCACTGATCTGGCCCAGGGATTAGCTGTGACGCTGCAAGTGACCGTCGTGGCGCTGGTGCTTGCGGCTTTGACGGGTGCAGGAATTGCGTTCCTGCTTGCTCAGTCGAAGCTGGCCGAGCACATGCTGTTCCCTTACGCCGTGATTTTACAAGTCACACCCATTGTTACGGTGGCGCCGTTTGTCATTATCTGGGTCAGCAATATTTTCGTCGTGCTGTTGATCCTAGCGTGGATGGCGGCGGTGTTTCCCATCATCTCCAATACTTTGTTTGGCTTAAAGAGCGTAGATCCCAACCTGCGCGATTTGTTCCGCCTTTATGGTGCGACCAAACCGCAAACCGCATGGCGCTTGCTGCTGCCATCGACCTTGCCGCATTTTCTAAGCGGCTTACGTATTGCAGGTGGCTTGGCGCTGATCGGCACGGTTGTCGCCGAAATGGTGGCCGGCACCAGCGGCGAACGCTCCGGGTTGGCGTCGCGCTTGCTGGAAGCCAGCTACCGCTTGGAACTCGCCAAGGCATTAGCCTGCTTCATGCTTCTAAGCATCACGGGGTTGGTGCTGTATGCGCTGCTGGATTGGCTGTCGGGCCGGTTGCTGCGCCATTGGCATGAAAGCGCGTTGGAGAGCGCACATGACTGAGCAAAACCAAATCGGCCGCGATACGCTTTTGGCGCCCATCGCCATCATGGCCGGCAACGGCGTGCCGATTAAAACTTTCGTCGATGTGGGCAGCGCTGACGGTACCTTTGGCCTCACGGTGTTGGATAGTTTTGGGGCCGGATTGGCTCTGTTGAACATCGATGCGCAGGAAACCTACGCGCCAAGCTTGCAGCGTATTCATGCCCTGTTGGGTGAGCCCTATCGCATCACCGCGCTGTCGGATCACGAAGGCACCGTGAAGATCAGGAAACCGCAGCACGAATATTGGCTTTCGACGGCTTTTGGAGGGGATCATGAAATCCCCTGCACCAAACTTGATACCGTGTGGGCGGATGTGAAACTGCCCGGTCCCTGCTTCATCAAGATCGACGTGGAAGGCGGCGAACTTTCAGTTTTGAAGGGTGCTGAGGAAACGCTGAAGGATTGTGCGGGCCTGCTCATCGAAAGCCCAGTGCGCGACATCAAGGGCCCGCAGTTTTTGGACATCTACGCGTTTCTGGCTGCGCGCGGTTTTGTATTGTTCGACATGGTGCGCCAATCGCATCGGGGCAGTGATGCGACGCTATACCAGTTCTATTCGGTGTTTATCGCTGCGCGGTTTGATTTCCGTGGTGGCAAGCCGCTGCGCTCGAACAGCCAGCAGGCTGAGGTTTTGGCCAGTGTGACAGCCCGCCGTGAGGCCCTGCTGGCCGACAACACGAGCTTAATGTCGAGCATCAAGCTCAAGCGCGCCGGGCTGTCGATGTAGTTTCATGAAACAATATATTAAAATAATGTATTATTTTCTTCCCGTGAGGTGCGTTCTGGGCTAAAGACCACCCTCGTTCGAACATTTTAGTCTATTTTGTACGATAAAATCTCCATGGCTCAAGCCCAGCTCCGTGTCCCCGACCTGGCGGCGTGCGCTGCCCCCTACCGCATTTTAAAGGTCCGCCGCCTCACCGGTGCTCTGGGGGCGGAGATCGAAGGTGTGGACTTAAGCCAGCACATCCCGGCCGATGTGCGCGCCGAACTCGACCGTGCAGTGTTGGATTTCGCGGTGCTGGTGTTCCGCAACCAAACCCTCTCACCGGCCGCATTAAAGCGCCTGGGTGAGCAATTCGGCGAGATCGAGGAAGAGCCCTTCATCCCCAAGCTTGAAGGCCACGAAGGCGTTTACCTGCTGCAAGGGTCGGGCGGTGCGCGTCTCTCGACCCAGAACCTGCACTGGCACGTGGATCACAGCTACCGCGCAGTGCCCAGCTACGGCACGTTTCTGTACGCCGTCAATGTACCGGAAGCCGGCGGCGACACCATGTTCGCGTGCATGACCAAGGCTTATGAAGCGCTATCACCGACCATGCAAAAAATCGCCGATGGGCTGGTGGTGATTCACGACGTGCTGCAATACGGCCTGCAGGCAGGCCACATGTCCCTCGCCCGGCCTGAGTTCATCGGACGTTTGCAGGGGATGCGCTCTGTGTTTCCGCAAATCGAACATCCGTTGGTGTGCACGCATCCTGATACCGGTAAGAAGTTCCTCTACATCAACCCCGCCTGGGCCTCAGGCATCAAAGGTATGTCGCCTCAGGAAAGCCAGGCCCTTCTGGCGTTTCTGAATACGCACGCAACACAGCAGCCAAAACTGCAATGCCGCGTCCGCTGGGAAAATGGAACGCTGGTCTTTTGGGATAACCGCTGCGTGCAGCATAGCCCGATTGCCGACTACACCGAGCAGCGCATCATGCATCGTGTCGCCATCGCGGGCACGTGGCGGCCAACCTAACCTGATCTAACCAAACGCTCTTTAACCCAGAGCGCGCTTCATGATGGGCCGCAGTTTCGCCATCATGGCTTTATCGCGGATGTCCGGCGCTGTGATGATCGCGTGGTCGAGCGCGGTGTGACAGCCTTGCGTGCACACATGCGCGCGTCGGCTTAAGCGCGGCACCAGGGCTTTGACCAATGTCTTGGCGTTCGCCGCATTCGCGATGAGCGTTTTGACCACCTGGCTGACCGTCACCGCGTCGTGCTCTGGGTGCCAGCAATCAAAATCCGTTACCATGGCGACAGTCGCGTAGCACATCTCGGCCTCGCGGGCCAATTTTGCCTCAGGCATGTTGGTCATGCCGATCACATCTGCCCCCCAACTGCGGAACAAATGCGATTCTGCGAGGGTTGAGAACTGAGGGCCTTCAATCGCCACATACGTGCCGCGCCGCTGATGTTTCAGGCCAACGTCTTTGGCAGCCGCTTCCACATGATCTCCCACGCGCATGCAGACGGGCTTGGCCAGCGACACATGCGCCACCAATCCATCGCCGAAGAACGAACTGGTGCGTTTGTGGGTGCGGTCGATGAACTGGTCGATGATGACGAACGTACCCGGTGGTAGGTTTTCGCGGAACGAGCCGCAGGCACTCAGCGAAATGATGTCGGTGACACCCGCAAGTTTCAGCGCATAGATGTTGGCGCGGTAATTCAGGCTGCTGGGTGAATATTTATGTCCGCGGCCATGGCGCGGCAGGAACACGACCTTCTGGCCATCAAGGTCGCCGATCAGCAGTTCATCGGACGGTGCCCCATAAGGCGTATCGATAGCGATCCACTGGGCTTGGCTTAACCCCTCGATGTCGTAAATCCCCGATCCGCCGATAATGCCGATCACGGGCGATGCTGCCTCACTCATTCGACTTCCCCTGCTGTGCCTGACGCATCATACCTCGCAAAATCGTTGGCCGAACCCCATGACAGTTTGGTAGATTTTTGCGCTCTCTGAAATACCTGCTTTGCATGGTTTTTCAGACTGCCATGTCCCTCTTTCCCATAGGTCCGCTGTGGCACTGCCGCCCCTCACGCCGCTTGATCCTAATGCCCATGCAACATTCGGGTTTCCGCTGAACTGGGGCATTCAAGACCCCGAAAAGTTCTACAAACTGATCCAGGAGATGCTACCGCTGTTAGCGCCGGGGTACTATTTGGGCGACAATTTGCTGACCTGGCAGCGCAATCTGTCGCTGTTTCACGACAAGCCCTTCGTTCAAGCCTGGGAAACGAACATCCAGAATAACGCCGACCGCGTGATTGCCTGGCGCCGGTTCGTGCTGGCCTGTGCAGGTTATCATTGCGTGCAGTTAGACGGCGACTTTGTTGAGTGCGGCGCTTTCGCCGGATCAGGCATGAAAACGGTGATGGATTACCTTGGCGGCAAGGCTTTCCCGAAACGCTTTTATGGCTATGACACTTTCGACTATCACCCCGTTGCTGAACATGCACAGGCGGGCCAGGACGAAACCTTATACCCGCGCGTGGTAAAGCGGTTCGAGGGATATGATCAGGTGACGCTGGTGAAAGGCCTGATCCCTGAGAGTTTCAAGACAGCGTGCCCCGATAAAATCGCCTACCTGCATATCGACCTGAACAGCGCCACCTACGAGGTAGCCTGCCTTGAGCATCTATTCGACAAAGTCGTGCCCAGCGGCCTGATTGTGCTGGATGACTACGAATGGTCCTACCCTTACCAGGACCAGAAGATCGCCGAGGATAAGTGGTTTGAAGCCCGCAAATACCGCGTTATGCCCCTGCCCACGGGCCAAGGGTTGGTGATTAAACGCTGACGGGGCCCCAGTCGCGGAAACGGTGGATTTTTCCATAAAGTGTTGTATATCGGCGCGCCCAAGCCCCGTTCTGCGGGGCCAACCACAGGTCTTGGGCCCAACGGAAGGGTGGCTGAGCGGTTGAAAGCACCGGTCTTGAAAACCGGCGTATCAGCAATGATACCGTGGGTTCGAATCCCACCCCTTCCGCCACTACCGTTGCCGCCATACTGATTTCCTTTTCTTTTTCGCCAGATTTGGCAACCCGAATTTAAGGTTTGCCACTCGATGTTCTATTTCTGATCTTCGCCATTGCGGTCTGACCAAGCCTCTTTCGGTCTACGGCTGCCGTGTATCGCGTTACCTCTTTAAGCGTCTTGTGGCCGGTGATCGCCATGATTTCGTGAGCGGTACACCCCGCCTCAGCCAGTCGGCGCGAAGCCGCTTTCCTCAATCCATGCGACGAGCACTCGGTCGGCAAGCCAGCCTCTTTGCACCAATATCGAAAAAGATTTCCAAATCCTGCCGCAGCGAATGGCTTGCCAAAATCCGTGACTAGGAAGGTTAAATTGCTGTTTGGCGTCGCATCAATTATCGCCTGCAATTCAGGATGAATGGGAATTTCGACCGTGGTGCCTGTCTTTTGCTGGCGAATAGTAAGCACACCGTCCTTAACGTGCTGTCGTCCCATTTTTACAACGTCGCTTCGGCGCTGTGCTGTATACAGGAGCAACCCCATAGCAAGGCGCGCGCGCGTGCCTGCGGGATAAACTTCTTCAAATTTGGCAATATCTGACTCTGTCCAGGTATAGAAACCCTCGGAACGAGTCCTCACTGGCTTAACGTTAAGTGTCGGGTCGTCCATTCGCAATCCGACCGATATTGCAAACTGCATAAGAATTCGGATCATGCGCAACGTGTTGTTTGCCGCCGCAGGAGTGGCGACGCGCTCGGAGACAATCCTTTCGATGTGCCCGCGCTCTAGTTGCGCGATGGGTAAATGTCCGAACTCATTCCGGAAACGCTCTAAGATGCCTCGATAGGTGCTTTGCGTTGTCCGCGCGAGCGTTTGAAACGCCGCAGATGAAAAATATCCCGCGACTGCGGCAGTGATCGTGCCGGACTTGGATTTGCCTTCTCCGATTGAGGCACGATCAATTTCGCCCGCGAGTGCGGCCTGGTAGGCGGCCATGAATTCATCGCTGCCAGGAACCCCTGGTAACGGTACGCGCTTTTGGCCGGGACGCCTAAAATAACGCCTCGTTCGCCCGTGGCGATCTTTAAACTCGTGGACGAATCTTAGTCTGAGATTTGCCATTTAAATGTTTGTCCCATTCATTCTCAGTAATTGATTTGTCGCTTTCTGCTTTTTTCGGCCCAGTTTCCAGAATTATCACGCCTGCCGTAATCTTGACACGCACCTCGCCACATCCCGCTGCATTCGCCGCTTTTAAGACGCGCGTCAAATCGCGTTGTCGAAATGTGCAGTTACCTCGCGCCATTAAGCGACGCCCTCCGATTTCAGCGCGCTTGCGAAATCGTCGCCTCCGTCGCGCGGATTCCA
>JAEUKL010000076.1 GCA_016793005.1 Rhodospirillaceae bacterium
TACCGAAACTAAGCGCTCAGCCAATATCGCATCACCGCCGAGACGGCATAGGGACGCTCTAAGGGCGCCAAATGCCCGCAATCCTCGACCACCACCAGCTTGGCATTGGGGATGCCGGCGGCCATTTCCTGGTGCATCTCAAGGCTGGACAGCGCGTCCTGGCGCCCACAGATCACCACCGTCGGCACGCGGATCGCGAGCAGATCCCCGCGCCCGTCCACGCGCTTTAAAATCGCCATTTGCTGGCGTTTGAAGGCCTCCTGCCCTGTGCGCTCGGCCATTTGTAGCACCACGTCGGCGACGGTCGGGTCTTTCAGCCGGGTCGGATGGATCAGGTTGGGCAGCAAACGCGGCGTGACCCCTTTAAACTTGCCGATTTCCGACAGCCGGATCAGTTCCTGCCGGGTTTTCACCTGGGTCTCGGTATCGGCCCGGGCATTGGTGTCGATCAAGGCCAGGCGCTCCACCCGCTCGGGGGCGCGCCGCATGATCTCTTGGGCCACGTAACCACCCATGGACAGCCCGGCCAGACAAAAGGTGCGCGGGGCCGCATCCAGCACCCGCTCAGCCATAGCGCCCAGGCTGTCATCCTGGGTCAGGTCCGCGACCCACGGGGCGCAGAGGTCGGTTAAGGTTTCGGTCTGATGCCGCCACAGCGCCGCATCGCACAGCAGACCCGGCAGCAGGACGAGAGGACGTTTTTCCATAGTCAGCCTTCTGGAGCTAAGCCCACGGATTCAAAGGAGGTTCCGATTCAAGCCATATACATTGACTTGAGGCTTCTAGCACCTATGATGCCGCGCTCTTAACCGGCCCGGCGGCCAATGACCGCCCTGGCCCCTAGCGACAGGCGTTGGCCAGACCAACGGATAACCTTTTCCCGCAATGACCTTCGAAGATATCGGACTTTCGCCCGACACGCTTAAAGCCGTGACGGATGCAGGATATCAGACCCCCACCCCCATCCAGGCGCAAGCCATTCCGCTGGTGCTGATGGGCCGGGACGTTATGGGCATTGCGCAGACGGGTACCGGCAAGACCGCCAGTTTCACGCTGCCGATGATCGACATTCTGGCCGAGGGCCGCGCGAAAGCACGCATGCCCCGCTCGCTGATCATAGCACCTACGCGCGAATTGGCCGCACAGGTGTCCGACAACTTCACCAAGTACGGCAAGTACCACCCGCTCTCGATGGCGCTGCTCATCGGGGGCGAGTCCATGGGCGACCAGGAAAAGGTGCTGGACCGCGGCGTCGACGTGCTGATCGCGACACCGGGCCGCCTGCTCGATCACTTCGAACGGGGCCGGATTTTATTGAACGACGTCAAAATCCTGGTGATCGACGAAGCTGACCGCATGCTTGATATGGGTTTCATCCCCGACGTCGAGCGCATTGTTTCGCTGCTGCCGAAGATCCGCCAGACGCTGTTCTTCTCGGCGACGATGAACCCGGAAATCCGTCGTCTCACCGAAAAATTCCTGATGAACCCGAAAGAGGTTCAAGCCACCGCCCCCGCCACCACCGCGACTACAATTACACAAGCGCTGATCACCGTGCGCACCGAAGACAAGCGCGAATGCCTGCGCCGCCTGATCCGCGCGGAGAATGTCGAAAACGCATTCATCTTCTGCAATCGCAAAAGAGATGTGGATATCGTTTTCAAATCGCTCTCCAAGCACGGCTTCAATGTTGTCGCTTTGCACGGCGATATGCCGCAGCCTAAGCGCATGGAGATGCTGGCGAAGTTCAAATCCGGCGAAGCTAAGTTACTGGTCTGCTCGGACGTTGCCGCACGCGGGCTTGATATCAGCGGCGTCTCACACGTTGTGAACTTCGACGTCCCATTCAATTCCGAAGATTACGTGCACCGCATCGGCCGCACGGGCCGTGCTGGCAAACAGGGTCACGCCATCACCATCGCGACGCGCCACGACGCCAAAGCCTTGGCGGCCATCGAACGCTTGATCAAACAACCGATCCCGCCGCTGGTGGAACCCGCCATCGACGAGTTGAAAGCCGATGGCCAAAGCGGCAGCGATGATACCGAGCGTGACGATCGCAAAGGCCGAAGTGGTCGCGGTCGCCGAGGCGGCAAGCCCGACCGTAGCCGGAACAAACCGGATCGCCACACGCCCGCGGCTGACGCTGTTGAGGCGGCGAGCGAGCAAACACCCGCGGTTGTCGAAACCGCTCCGGTCGCAACCGAACCTGACGTCACTTATGAACGCCCGCCACGCCGTGAGCGCGACCA
>JAEUKL010000081.1 GCA_016793005.1 Rhodospirillaceae bacterium
TGGCGACAGGTGTAATGACCGGTGAGGCTTGCGCCTCGATCTCGGCCATCGAGAATTGCGGCGAGGCCAGGCCGTTAATTGCTTGCGACCATGTGGCCACACGGCTTCCTGTTGTGTCGTCGTAAATCTGCAAGGCCACAAACGATGTTGTAGCCTCGGTATTGAAGAACCGCACATACGATGCACCGCCGTTGTTGCGCGAGCCGAACACACCCGGTACGGCGGCCCCCACCAAGGGAATATCGCTCAACAAATCCAACGACCGGTTCACGTCAAGGCGCGGCGTGGTCCAGGTCCAACTGGAAATGGTGGTGGGCGTTCCGCCATTCTTTAGCGCGGCTTCAATTTGGTCCGCGCTGGCGGTGGGCTTTGCCGATTTCAAAATCGCAATAGCCCCGGCCACGTGCGGTGCGGCCATAGATGTGCCGGTTTTCTGAGTGTAGTTGAACACTGTGCCCGCATCGGCCGACAGCACGCTAAACCCCGGCGCCAGCACATCCACCGTCGGGCCCTGGTTGGTGCTTTGGTCGGGCTGGGTGATGATAGTGGAACTGACCGTAATAGCCGTGCTGATGCAGGCCGGCGGATCAATTTTGCCCAGCTGTGCTTCGTTGCCGGCTGCAATGGCGGTGAGGATGCCTAAACCGCGCAACGTGTCGATGGCACTTTTGCGCACATCCGAATCGCACGGGGGTGTTACCGGCGCGCCGCCGATGCTGATGTTCACGGCTGCGACGTTTCGGGCTGAGGCTTGCGAGATCACAAAGTTCAAGCCGTTCAGAATGGCCGAGGCGTACGACACCAGGCAGGGCGCTGTGCCGTCGCAATCCGTCTGGTTGTTCGAGCGTGTGAACACCTGAATCGGGACCAGGTTCGCGCCGTACGCTACACCCTTCAGTGTGAAGGACCCCGTCGTATCGTTGCCGGCAGCAATACCGGCCACGTGGCTGCCGTGCTTGCAGCTTGCGGCCTGGCCAGTGCCGTTGCACACGCTGGCTGCACCTGTAGCGGTGGATGACGTTGCTCCGCCGGGGCACAGGGCCTCATCGTTGCTGCGCACAAGCGTCGAGTAGCAGGCTTCAGCGACGATCTTGCCCACAAACATTTCGTGGTTCCGGTCAAGGCCCTCATCCAGCACGGCGATGGCTTGGCCTTGGCCGGTGTAGCCGCGCGCCCAGGCTTTATCGGCGTTGATATACGTAACCGTGCTGGTCAGTTGCGCTTTCTCAGGGCTGTCGGTGGCGGTTGCCGCCGCGCGGCGCTCCGCAATCTCGGCGGTCGGATCGGCGCTAGCTTTTTCTGGTGCGGGCGTCGTGGATGTGACCGCCACTTTATCCAGCACGACCGACGGCATGAGCTGACGGCGCGCGAGTGGTTTATCGAGGTAGATGTCCTTCACATTGGCAAGGCGCATCAGCCGTTCAAGGCGTGCGTCATCAATCGTCAGCGTGAACATGGGCAGGTTGTCGAATTCCTGCTCCATACGCATGTTCGCCTGGGCCAGGCCTGATTTCATCTCGCGCGTCCGCTCGGCCACAACCGTACGGCGGGCCTGAATTCTCTGGCGCACGGCCTCACGTGTCAGGCCGTTCACTTCGCCCGCACGCTCGGCGGTACGGGCCGCGGCGGTCTGGGGCGGCAAACTCATTTCCACAATCACACGCGCCGTGCCGTCGCGGGCAATGGCGGCCTTGATCTCGGAAACATTTGCATCGGATTGGGCGCGGGCCGAGCTTGCGCCAACCACGCTCCATAAAACGGCAACAACGGAAATGAAATGGATGATACGCATGAACTTAAAAACAGCTCCGGACGATCCACACACATAATCGGGCTCATCACCTGAGGCGATGGACCTTAAAGCGTGTTCCGGAAAAAACCTGAGCGACCAAGCGAAGGTTGCACCGAGTTTACGGCATTCCTGTGATGCCGCGCATCTGATTTTTCCCCCTTCTTCAAGCAGGTTTGTTGTGGCCCCGCGCAGAAAGCCCTTTCCAGGCTGGGCGGAAAACAGTTCACTAGGCGCCAATTCGCCCTGGCCCGTTGACGGCTTCGGGGCATCTATCTTTCAAGGTCGAGGGGGACCTCATGAGTATGTCTGATGTTCAAGGTGGCCCAGGTCAAATCGGGCTGGGCGATGCGGCGCAAGACCGCGCGTTCTTTGGCCACCCGCGCGGGTTGTCGACGCTGTTTTTCAGCGAGATGTGGGAACGCTTTAGTTATTACGGTCTGCGCGCGCTGCTGATTCTATTCATGACCGCCAGTGTCGCCAACGGCGGCATGGGCCTGGATGTGGCAACCGCCGGCGCTGTTTACGGCACGTACACGGCGATGGTGTACCTGATGAGCGTGCCGGGCGGCTGGCTCGCCGACAAAGTGTTCGGCCAACGCAAAGCCGTGTTGTATGGCGGCGTGCTCATTGCCTGCGGTCACTTCTCGCTGGCCGTTCCGGTCAATGGCTTCTTCCCCTTAGGCCTGGTGCTGATCGTGCTGGGCACGGGTTTGCTGAAACCCAACATCAGCGCCATGGTGGGGCAGTTGTACGCCGCCCAGGACGAGCGCCGCGATGCCGGCTTCTCGATCTTCTACATGGGCATCAACATGGGTGGGTTCTTGGGCCCGCTCATTACAGGCTACCTCGCGCAGAACGCAGGCTTTCGCACGATGCTGGAAGGCTGGGGTATGGATCCCAACAACGCCTGGCACTGGGGCTTTGGTGCGGCCGGTGTCGGCATGACCTTGGGCTTGATCCAATACGTGCGCGGCGGCGGCACGCTGGGCACAGCCGGTGTAGAGGCCGGTGGCGCTCCGACAACAGAACTGGCCACGAAGTTCCGCAAGCAGGCTCTGACATATGGCGCTATCGCGGTTGTTGTGCTGCTGCTGGCCGCCATGGCCAATGCGACGGGCATCATCACCGTCACGCCGCTGCTGATCCGTGACGTGGCGGGTTATTCGCTGCTGGTGATTACCGTGGTGTTCTTCGGCATGTTGTTCACCGACAAAAGCTGGACTGCGCAGGAGCGGGGCCGGCTTTGGATTATTTTCGTGTTCTTTGTGGCGGTGGCGATTTTCTGGTCCGTGTTCGACCAGGCGGGTTCTACGCTTAATCTGTTCGCCGACCGCAACACCGAGAATACATTGTTCGGCTTTGAGTTCCCCAGCGCCTGGTTCCAGTCGCTCAATTCTCTTTTCATTATTATGTTCGCGCCGTTGTTCGCCATGGTGTGGATCAAGCTGGGGCCGCGTCAGCCTTCAAGCCCGGTGAAGTTTGCAATGGGTTTGATCGGTGCTGCCGCCGGTTTCTGGATCATGGCGCTCGCCGCCATGCAATCGGGCCCCGGCAACACGCTGGTCAGCCCCATGTGGCTGGTGTTTGTGTACCTCGTTCACACCTGGGCCGAATTGTGCATCAGCCCGGTGGGCTTAAGCTCCATGAGTAAACTCGCGCCCGCCAAAATCGTCGGCGCCATGATGGGGGTGTGGTTCCTGGGTGCATCGGTGGGCAACTTCTTCGCGGGCCAGATGTCGGCTTATTACGAAGAAATGTCGCTGGTGCAGTTGTTCGGCGTCGTCAGCCTGATGCCGATGATCGCAGGCATCATCATGTACCTGTGCGCCAAGCGCATCACCGAAATGATGGGCGGCGTGCGCTAAGGCGTGCGGCGCCGGAAAGTATGGATGCGATCACGCCGCAAGATTTCAGCATCTCTACGCTCTCGGGCTTCCCCACCAGGCCGCGACCGCGCGATATGTATATAAAGCATTGGTTTATTTTATATTTTTTGACATTTGGGGGGCTTGAATTCTCTCCGCGCCGGCGCTATTTATAATCTGTTATTGCGACTTACTCGCATTAACAGTATGGGCGACGGGCAAGGGGCTTTAAAGTGTACGTCTGTATCTGCAACGCACTGCGCAAATCGCAAATTACCGCCGCCGCGCAAAATGGCGCTGCGACTGTGGAAGCCGCCTACGCGGCCTGTGATGCCAAGATACAATGCGGCCACTGCCAAGACGAAGCCCACGATGTGATTACCGAAGCCCGCCAAAGCGGCCCGCAATCCTGTGCGCTCCAGGCTGCCGAATAGACGACGCTATTTTCTGAAATGCAAAAGCCGCGATTTTCTCGCGGCTTTTTTGTTGGCCAATAAATTTTTTAGCTGCCGGCGGATTCGCTTTGTAGCTGTACGTAATTCTGCAGGCCCATTTTCTCGATCAGGCCCATTTGCGTTTCCAGAAAATCCACGTGCTCTTCTTCGGACTCTAAGATGTCTTCGAACAATTCGCGGCTGATGTAGTCGGCGACCTTCTCACAGTGTGCGATGGCGTCCTTCAAAGGCTTTATCGCTTCCATTTCCAGGCGCAGGTCGCACTTCAGCACGTCCTCGACATTTTCGCCGATGTAAATCTTGCCCAGGTCCTGCAGGTTCGGCAGGCCGTCCAGGAACAATACGCGTTCGATCAATTTATCAGCGTGCTTCATCTCGTCGATGGATTCCTTGTACTCATAGGAACCCAGTTTGTTCATGCCCCACTGTTTGAGCATGCGCGAGTGCAGGAAATACTGGTTGATAGCGGTCAGTTCGTTTTTCAGAACCATGTTCAGAAATTGAATGACTTGTTTATCGCCCTTCATGACGGACCTCGTGCATCAAGTTGAATGTGAATAAGGACTGTCTCACATCGAACATTAAACGTCATCTTTAGTTTGTATTTTGATAGCGTCTTGCATTTTCAAATCACGCATTGACTTCACGCAGCATCTGCTTCGTGCTCTTCATCCGCTTTTGACAGCGCCTCGAATTGCAGCGGCAAAGCCGCAAGCCCGTGTGTGACGATACCGCCAGTGCGTTTCACGTCTGCGATGCTTAAACCCGGCTGAAGCCTGATGTTGGTTATTCGCCGCAAAAGCAAATCATATGATTCCACCAATTCCTGTCGCGCCATTCGGCACCGCGATCACAACTCCTGCTGTGCGATGTGCTGCATCAAAAAGGTAAGGGTCAATCAAGGTGGCCGAATCGAAGAACGCAAGCTCTGTCATGGCAAGCTTTTTCCTGAAGAGGGGTAAAGCTTAGCCCTGTCTTATGCTGCGAAGGAAGGTGATGGTGGAGCTGAGCGGGCCCGGCGAGCATGCGCGAGCCAAACCCAAAAGCTGATCCCGCAGGATGGGATTGGAGAAGGTGATGGTGGAGCAGAGCGGGCTACCGGCGAACCACAGGTGAGCCGGATAAAAGGCCAATCCGATGAGAAACCTGAGGAGGTGATGGTGGAGCTGAGCGGGATCGAACCGCTGACCTCGGCATTGCGAACGCCGCGCTCTCCCAACTGAGCTACAGCCCCTTATCCATCAAAGGGTTAGACCCACCTTTGGGGCGGCGAGAAACCTCGCCAGCGGGGGGTCCGAAGGGCGCGGATACTTTATCGAAACACCTTCGAAGTCAAGCCGCGGATCATGTCCATAAACGAGGACGGGCCACCCCCCGGTTTCAGCGCGTACAGCACTGTTTGCATGTCTGACGGCAGGTAAATCGTGCCGTCGGTCCCCACGGCCAGGCCGTTAAACAAGCGGGCGTCAGCGGGTTGGCCCAGTTTGGGCGAAAAGGCCGTGGCGGCTTGGTTGCCTAAGGCCAGATTGGTCGCCAGATAGACCGGCTTGGCGGCTTTTTGGCCCGGCGTGATGGACCGTAGCGTCCGCGATCTTGTCTCGACGACAGCCAAGGTGCCGTCAGGCAGGCGCGCAACACCTTCCGGCGCCTCCATGTCATCCGCCGCGATGATGCGGGACTGCGTTTTCAGATTAAGGGCCGTCAGCGTTCCAGCCGCGCGGTCGGTAACATACAGCGTGTCATCGCCCGCCAGCACCAAACCCATGGGCTGCTGAAACCCGTCGGCCAGAATGTTGCGCGCACCATCGGGCATCAGTGCCAGCACGCGGCCTTTGCCGGCTTCGGCGACAACCAATGTGCCATCGGCCAGGGCCACAACATCATAGGGCTGGGCCAGATCGGCCTCATCGCGAATCACGCTTCCGTCGACAGTGTTGATGACGCGCACGCGCCCTGAAATCCAACTGGCTGCCACCACCACAGGCTCGGCCTCGGCTTTCATAATTCCCACTGTGGTCGGATAAAATTCCGCATCCATCAGCGGCAACACATTACGAATCGCGCCCGTCGTAGCATCAATCTCGCGCAGTGTTGCAACATCGGCGACATAAATGCGCTCGGTTGCGCCCCGCGCGACCGCAACGCCGCCCGGTGCAACCAAATGGGCGGTCATATCTGTCGGCGCAACATCGCGGCGAATACTGACGGTGGTTCCTTCGCCCGAGACGACGGGGCTTGCATTAAACAGCGGTCCCGCCGCTACCAGCACGCGCGCCTGGTAGGCCGCATGTGCGGGCAGCGCTACACATGCAGCACCGATGCAAAGGGTGGAAATCAAAAGGGCGCGTTTCATGGCCTTATTTTCACGATCTTATTTTCATGGTCTTATTTTTGCTGCGGCTTGAATTTCAAGATGCTGTTGTCGCCACCAGCGCTGACGTAAATGCTGCCGCTTGCATCAACGGCTACGCCGGTCGGCACAAAAGCCGGCGCTGGCGCGCGCGTGATCATGGTATCCAGCGGTAAGCCCGCCGCGATGACGTGAATTGCGCCTTTATCGTCAACCACCGAGAGCTGTCCGCCGCCCACTTCGGCCACGGCAACTTTGTCGTCCGGCAAAACCGCAAGCCCCTCGGGCTGCATCAAATCGTGTGCGAGCATCTCTTTAACGCCCGTAACGGGATCAATGCGCGACAGCATGCCCGCTTTCGCTTCACTGACGATCAAACGTCCGGCTTTATCCACGGCAAGGCCCACAGGCCCTGCCAGGTCCACGGCAATCCGCGCGCGGTCGAGCTGCGCGTTCGGTGCCAGTTTCAGAATCTCGCCGCTGCCGTATTCAGCCACATAAATATCGCTGTTTGCCGTCAACGCTACACCCATAGGATCTTTAAAGCCCTTCAGCGTATGCAATACGCGGCCCGAGGCTTTGTCGATCACTACAACGTTGGAATTTCGCACATTAGCGGTCACGATCAGTTTATCGTTGGCCGCGACCGCCGTCGACGAGCGCGCGGGCTGGTCGAAGGCCAGTGTTTCAACCGCACCGCTGGCCAGATCAACAAAGCGATACCCGAACGGATCAGCCACCAACAGCACAGGTTTTCCATTCCGTTCGGTCAGGGCCATTCCCGCAGGGGCTGAGAAGGCACCCTGAATCAGCGGCTTCTGTGCGCCGGTGTCATGGTTGATTTCGATGATGCTGTTGTCGGTGGGCCGTGACACATAGATGGTGTCGTCGGATGAAATAGCCAGATTGTCCAACGGTGCTTGAACGGTCGCGACCTTTATCGTCTCGCCGCTTTCAGGGTTGATGTAGATCACCTTGCCCGTGAACCACTCGATGACATAAACGCCGCCATGCGAATCGCGCTTGGCCGCAACCGGCTCATCCAGCCCGTCGGCGACAATGCTCATGGTGTTGGTGGCAAGGTCAAAGCGGCCCAGCGCGCCTTTCTCACGCAACGGCACGTACAGCGCATTTTTGCCGTCGGACACAAAGGCATTAATGCCGCCTAAATCGCGGCCCAGCACGCGCGGTGGTTTTTTGCCTGCCCGGTCAATTTCAATCAGCGTATCGGGGCGCATCGCCTGGCCCACGATCAGCTTGCCATCCGGCGTAAAGTTCACCGGGTTGATGCCGGGCAGATCTGCGGCCAGTGTTTCAATTGTTCCGTTGGGGCGGCGCGCGCGCACTTCACCGCTGATGATGGCCGTCCACACCAGGGTGCCATCGGGGCCCATGGCAACGTCGTCCGATTCCCCCTGCGGCGGAAACACCACTTGCTCAATCGTACCTGTCTTGACGTCGATGCGATGAATGCCGGCTCCGACAGCGCTTGCCACATACAACTTGCCGTCTTTGCCGAAATTGAGCCCGCTGAACCCGTGAACCGATGTTCCCGGTGTTATGCCGCTTAAGCCTGGAACCAATACCGATCGGTCATAGGTTGGGCCCGGTTCGGCGCGCAACGCTGACGCAAAGATGGCGGCAATAACAACAGACACAACGGCGATGGTTCTCATTCGTTCCCCGACCACGTCTTTCTCTGCGTTTCGTATTCCCACAGGCTTCAACACAACCAGCACACGCCTGTTCTTGCGTAACCGCAAGGGGCTCATTAGTTTAGGGCCAGATCAAGTTTAACGGCTGGGCGTTTCCCCAGGCTAGCGGCTGTTACGGCGCTGCCCAAAAACCCCGGCGTTTGAAGCCCCCAATTTTATAGGGACGAGGATAAAGGCTCATGGTGCTGCTGGTTCCGATCCTCAATGTCATCGACATCATCCTGGGCCTGTACTGGTGGGTGGTGATCATTTCCGTGGTCATGAGCTGGCTGGTGCAGTTCGGCGTCATCAACACCCACAATCGCTTCGTGCACATGCTGGGCAGTGCGGTCCATCAGATGACTGAGCCGGCCTTGCGCACCATCCGCCGCTATCTGCCCAATTTCGGCGGGCTTGATTTCTCACCCATCATTCTCTTGCTGGCGATTTATCTGGTGCGCTCGTACCTTGCCATTGCCGCCGCCAAACTCGTCACGGGTTAGCCTCGCTTTCAGATGTCTTTTTACCGCGTGGCGCCGGGCGGGTTGACGCTCTCGGTTCGCGTGACGCCGAAGGCTTCTAAGGCGGCGATCAACGGCACCATGGCAATGCCCGACGGCGAGGTGCTGAAAGTATCGGTCATGGCGCCGCCCGATAAAGGCAAAGCCAATCAGGCCGTGTGCGACCTTATCGCCGCAAAACTGGGCTTGCCAAAAAGTGCCGTCACGGTCATTTCTGGCCACACGGATCGCCGCAAGGTCGTGCAGGTGTCGCTGGATCAAAAGGCAGTGGACACAAATGCATTGATTGCCGTTGTAGGGGAATGGACTAAAGCATGAGCACGCCCATTGTTATTGATGGAAAAGAAGCCTCGGCCCGGTTGAAAGCGGCCATCGCGAGTTCTGTTGCGGCGATGAAGGCCAAGCATAAAGTGACGCCTGGGTTGGCGACGGTTCTGGTGGGCGATGATCCGGCCAGCCACGTGTACGTGCGCAACAAACAAAAAACCGCGGTCGCCGCGGGGATGAATTCGTTTCAGCACGATCTGCCAGCCACAACGTCGCAGGCGGATTTGTTGACGCTGGTGGCGCAACTGAATGCTGATCCGGCGGTTCACGGCATTCTGGTGCAGTTGCCGCTGCCCAAACACATCGACCAGTTCGCCGTCATCAACGCCATTGACCCGGCCAAGGATGTGGATGGCTTGCATCCCATCAGTGCGGGGCGCTTGCTGGCCGGTGGTGATGCGCTGGTGGCGTGCACGCCAACGGGCTCGGTCATGCTGATCACGGATGTCATGCCCAACATCGCCGGCAAGCATGCCGTTGTGCTGGGCCGCTCGATCCTGGTGGGCAAGCCGGTCTCGTTGCTGCTGCTCAACGAAAATTGCACCGTCACCATGGCGCATTCCAAAACTGCTGATCTGCCGGCCCTCTGCCGTACGGCTGACATTTTGGTGGCCGCCGTGGGCCGCCCGGAAATGGTGCGCGGCGATTGGATTAAACCAGGCGCCATTGTGATCGATGTGGGTATCAACCGCATTCCCACGGACGACGGCAAAGGCAAATTGGTGGGTGATGTGAACTATGCAGAGGCATTAAAAGTGGCTGGTGCTATTACGCCCGTCCCGGGCGGCGTGGGCCCCATGACCATCGCGTGCCTGATGGCGAACACCCTGAAAGCGGCCTGCCAAATCCACAACATTGCGGATGTGGCTGTGCCGACGCGCCTGCCGCCACGGGCATAGGTTTGCCGCCAAACGACGTCAGCGCGACCTGCAAAAATTTTGCATAGCCCTTTTGGGGTCCTCCCGGCCTTGTGAGCACACAGCAGGCTTTTGCCCTTGGTTGTCTTGTGGGTATGATAACCGCAAAATCGCCTCTGAGGTGTACGATGCCCCGCTTTCTCGTTTTGAGCTTTCTCGTTTTTTGTCTTGGTCTGAGTATCGCGACTGTGGTTCCGGCGGCAGCCCAGCCCGCGCCAGCTGAAAATGCTGCTCAATCTGGTGACATGGGTGTGGGTCCAGCCCCCAAGGGCGAGGACCCGAAAATTTGCCGACGGGTTGCGACAACAGGTTCACGCGTCGGCGGTGAGCGTGTGTGTAAAACCGCAGCCGAATGGCAGCGCGAGGAAAAAGAAAACCAGGCCGCGGCCAAGGAGTTGAGCCGGGTTCGGGGCGCCACCAAAGGGCAATAATGTTTTTACGCTGGCCTTAAAGACTGGCGTGCAATCCAATTTTATCGAGGTGTGAAATGTTGCGTTCGTCTGTTGCACTTGCTTTTGCTTTTTCGCTGATGACTGGCTTTGCGGCTCAGGCGCAAACGGGACCGAGCGAAGATGCCGTGAAGGAAGACAAGAAAATCTGCAAAGTGTCGGGTGTAACAGGTTCGCGCCTGAATAAGACGCGCACGTGCCGCACCGCCAAAGAGTGGGACGATATCGAGCGCGTGAATAAAGAGAATGCGGCCAAGATGACCGACATGAAGGGCGCTACCAACGGCCAAACCGGCGCGGCCGCTACCATGGGCTCGAACCAGTAGCGCAGAATTTAAAACGCGAAACGTTATTCGAACCGCGAGAAGTCCGGCGCACGTTTTGCAAAAAACGCCGACACGGCTTCTTGCAGTTCGGCTGACTGCAAGCGCTCGCCGAACACTTTGGCTTCGGTGCCAATGCGCGCCTTCACCTCGGCCAAGTCACCCCGGATCAAGGCTTTTGTCTGACGCAAGGCTGACGGCGGCTTCGTCGCCAGCAACGCGGCCTTGGCTTTTGCGGTGGCAAGCAACTCTTCGGCCGGCACCAGCGCGCCCACCAGGCCAAGGCTCAAAGCTGTCTCAGCCGTAAAGGTCTCACCCGTCATCAGCAGTTCCTGGGCTTTGCGCAAACCGACAAAGCGTTCCAACAGCAAACTCGACCCGAACTCCGGCACCAGGGCCAGGTTGACGAATGGCAGGGCGAACTTGGCCGTGGGCACGGCGTAAGCCAGGTCACAGTGCAGCAGAAGTGTTGTGCCGATGCCGACGGCCACGCCATTCACGGCCGCGATCACGGGTTTTCTAAAACTCGCCAGCGCATCCATGAACTGGAACACCGGCGCATCAGCCCCCTTGGGCGGGTTTTCGGCAAAGTCTTTCAAGTCATTGCCGGCCGTAAACGCATCACCAGAGCCGGTAATGATGACGGCGCGCACGCTTGCGTCACTGTCCGCGTTTTTCAGGGCTTGCGCCAAACCCGCATACATGGCCGCCGTAATGGCGTTCTTCTTGTCGGCGCGGTTAAAGCGCAAGGTCAGGGTCGCGCCATCGCGTTCAGTTTGAATCAGGTCTGTCATGGCGCGCTCCTTCAAGCCTTGTGTGTTATTCACCACCAGCCATTTTGCCCAAACGCAAACGCAGCGCGTTCAATTTAATGAATCCTTCGGCGTCGTGCTGATCGTACACGCTGTCTTCTTCGAAGGTCACGTAGTCCATGCGGTACAATGAATTGGGCGACTTGCGCCCCACAACCGACACTGAACCTTTGAACAGTTTCAAGCGCACAACGCCGTTGACGCGCTTTTGGGTCTCATCGATGGCAGCTTGCAGCATCAGGCGTTCCGGCGCGAACCAATAGCCCGTGTACACCAGCTTGGCGTAACGCGGCATCAGCTCGTCTTTCAAATGCATTGCTTCACGGTCGAGCGTGATGGACTCGATCCCGCGGTGGGCGGCGTGCAGAATCGTGCCGCCGGGCGTTTCGTAGACGCCGCGGCTCTTCATGCCGACGTAGCGGTTTTCAACCAGGTCCAAGCGCCCCACGCCGTGCTTGCCGCCCAGGCGGTTCAGTTCAGCAAGCAAATTGGCGGGCGAAAGCTTCTTGCCGTTCACGGCTACCGCATCGCCCTTGGCGAATTCGATTTCCACATACTCCGGAGTATCCGGCGCTTTTTCCGGGGCGACGGTGAGGCGGAACATTTCCTGATCGGCTTCCACCCACGGGTCTTCCAGCGCTTTGCCTTCGTAGGAAATGTGCAACAGGTTCGCATCCATCGAGTAGGGCGCATCGCCGCGCTTGTCTTTGGGGATCGGAATCTGGTGCTTCTCGGCGTACTCGATCATTTGCGTGCGCGAGGCCAAATCCCATTCACGCCAGGGCGCGATGATTTTTACTTCGGGCTTCAAGGCATAGGCGGTCAGTTCAAACCGCACCTGGTCGTTGCCCTTGCCGGTCGCGCCGTGCGAGATGGCATCTGCGCCCGTTTCGTTAGCGATCTCGATCAGGCGCTTACCAATCAAAGGCCGCGCGATGGACGTGCCCAGCAGGTACACGCCTTCATACAGCGCATTGGCGCGGAACATGGGGAACACGAAGTCGCGGACGAATTCTTCCTTCAGGTCCTCGATGTAGATTTCCTTGATCCCCATCAGCTCGGCTTTTTTGCGCGCCGGTTCCAGTTCTTCGCCCTGGCCCAGATCGGCGGTGAAGGTCACCACCTCGCAGCCTTTTTCCACCTGCAGCCAGCGCAGGATGATGGAGGTATCAAGCCCGCCGGAGTAGGCCAGCACGACTTTCTTGGGGGTCTTTTTGGACGAGGACGCCATGGATGAGAGCTCGCAAAATCAATGGAAAAAGGGGGTCGAAAAGAGGCCGCAGTATAGGGAGCGCGAACCCCAGGGCAAGAGTTTCGCAAGAGGCTTGCACGCGTTTCGCGCTGTGACGAATCGGTGAATTTTTGAAGGTGCTTAGGGCTCGGCGGCGGTGCGTTTACCAGCCGCCGCCGCCACCACCACCACCACCACCGCCGGAGAAGCCCCCGCCGCCCGAGAACCCGCCGCCACCACCGCTGCTGCTGGATGACGGGGGCGCCACAGCGGTTGCGACCGAGGTCGCCACCGCCTTCTGCACGTCCGAGGCAAAGCTGCTCAAGCGCCCGTGGGAATAGGACCGTCCTTCGTACCAGCGCGGCTTGGTGTAGGCCGAGGTGGTGCCCGCTTCCGCTGCCCGCGCCATGGCGGCATCAAACTGCTCGCCCCACTCGTGCTCGACGTCCAAAGCCACCGCATAGGGCAGCATTTTTTCAAAAACCTCAGGCGTCAGATCGGGCGGGTTGTGAAAGTTCAGCCGGTCTTTCTCGGCGACAGTCAAGTAATGCCGGAAGCCTTCGATGTGCGTCATGACACTGCGGCCCAGGCGTGTCGGCGCTTCCATCAGGTGAAAGAACACCACGTTGATGGCCGCCATGACCGCGATCAGCAAAAACTCGATCACATCCACGCTGTGCACCAGCGTATTCAGAACGGGCTTGGGTCCGAAGGCGACGGCGATCAGCGCGATAAAACCCAAAGGCGCCGCCAGAAGAATGCGCTTGATGATGGAGGTGGCCACTTGCAGCGCATGCACCGTGCGGAAAATGAAAGCCATCACCATCATGGCGATGCCCGCCACGATCAGGAGCGCGATGCCGAACGTGTATGGGTCATCCGCGGTGAATGCGACACCAAGGGCCGCGAGGATCGAGATTACAATGCCGGGGATCAGGCTGCCGCGATTGAGGACGAAGTAAACACTGTCGAACTCTTGGCGCAGGCTTGTCTGCAATTTCTTCTGCGCATCTTGGATGATGCTGCGTTCCGCCGGTACGAAGGGGATCGAATTGCCGCTTCGGAAAAGAGCTTTGGCCATCTGCGTCTCGCCGTCACTTAAGCCGGCATCTTTTTCGCTTTTGCCTGTGCGGGTGATAAAAAAGTGGCCGTCCTTGAACAGGCCGCCCTTCACCTCACTCATAAGAATGTAGCCCTTGGCTCCAAGCGCGATGATCGCGGCCGAGAAGGCTTTTGCATCCCAACCCATTTCGCGCACATACCGGCACGCAGCAGCCGATAAACCCTTGGGTGGGTCATATTCGGGCGCGATGGTGCCCGGGTCGGGGTCGCGACCGTACTTGGACCACACCATCAGGTAATAGCCCAGCAACACAATCAAGCCGCCCAGACCAATCACCGCGCCTAAGTTATCGCGCAGCAAATACGCCAGACGTTCAGAGAGGTCAGGCCGCGTAATAATGTTGGGCGTAAATGAAATGCCTATGGTCAGCCCTTCGCCAGGGCTCAGGCTTTTTGTTGTGCGCGCCGTGATGACATTATTCTGGGCAAAGATAGTCGCGTCTTTTTCCGTCGCCCCCACCGCGCCCGTAAACACATCGGTTTCAAGAACACGTGCGCCGGCCGGCAGGGTTACAATGGCGGACGCATTGGCAATCGGGAATGCCCAGAAGTTGCCCGTCACGTTCCAGTAAAGCTCGTCGTGATCTTCAAAGAATCCGATCTGCCGATCACTGCGGTACGTGATCTCGAACGTATGGGGCCCATGATCCAGCAGTACGTCGGCGTCGCCGGTGTACAGACGCACACCGTCGATAATGCCTTGGGTGAAATGTGGTTCGTCTTTGCCGTCGCGCTTTACGGATACCACGTCGAAGCCGGTGCGGTATTTGCCCCACCACGTTCTTCCACGGACCGTCGGGAAATCGCGGTAAAGGCCGCGCTTGATGCTTTCGCCTTCGGCATTAACGGTAATGCGCTCGGTCACCAGCACATCGCCGCTCGCCGCGACTGTAATCTCGGCGGTGTAACCGGTGATGCGTTCGGCAGCCGTGGCCCTGAACGCCCATAGCGTGACGGACAGCAGTGTAACGCACAGCAGCGTAAGTGCGCGGCGCATGCGAGGGCTAGAACTTTACAGCGACGGGCTGGCGCGCAGCTTGTTCGGCCGCATCCAGTTCAAAGAACTCCGCCGCTGCAAATCCGAACGGCTTGGCAACCAGGTTCGAGGGGAACTGTTCAACGGCGTTGTTCATGTCGCGCACACTGCCGTTGTAGTAGCGGCGCGATTTTTCAATGGTCGCCTCTACGTCG
>JAEUKL010000094.1 GCA_016793005.1 Rhodospirillaceae bacterium
AGTGAAACGAGCCACCGCCGGTCAAAATGTGGTTGGCGCGCGAGCCGACAGTACGACGGCCTGGGAACAGTTTTGCAATGGCTGCCACGGCCGCATCATCGTTCTTGGTGCCGTACGTAGGCACCACGACCGTTGTATTGCCGATATAGAAGTTCATGAAGCTGGCCGGCACCGGCTCACCCTCTTCGTCGTCCAAGCGGCCCACTGAAGGCACCGTGAAGACTTCAAGCTTGCGGCCGTTCACGTCGGTCGCGGCTTTCAGGTCGGCAATAATGGCGTTCAGCGCATCGCGGTTGGGGTCATCAGAGCCTGTGGGCTCCATGCACGCCACCACACCCGGCGCAATGAAACGCGCGATGTTGTCGATGTGGCCATCGGTATGATCGTTCAACAAGCCGTCACCCAGCCAGATCAGCTTTTCGATGCCGAGGCTGTTTTTCAAGTTCGCCTCGATCTGAGCTTGGGTTAAATCCGGGTTGCGGTTTTCATTGAGCAGGCATTGGCGCGTGGTCAGCGCCGTACCAAGGCCATCCACATCGATGGAGCCCCCTTCCAGCACCCAATCATTTACATAAGTTTTCACACCGACGCGCTTGGCCACAAACGGCGCAACGCCGTCATCGCCCACCAGCACGTACTTGCCGCCCCAGCCGTTGAAGCGAAAGCATGCGGCTTCAAGTGCTGCGCCGTTCTTCACAAAAATCGGCGCTGTATCACGCAACCAGATGTCGCCAAAGGCCGCCGGAATAATTTCCGCACCCGTACCGGCCAAAGCCTTCGTGGCCGAGGTTAAAGCCTCGTCGCCGCTCACTAGGATTTTCAACGCCTCGCCGCGCGGCTTGCCTGTGGCCGGGTCAACGTCGGCGATGGCTTTGAATAGTGCTGCCACTTCGGCCTGAGCCGGATCCAAGTCCTCCAGCCACAGGTCGGCATGGCTGGGCCAGGCAGACCAGACGGCGGTGTGGGCATCCCATTCGGCGGGTTGGCGGACGGACAAGGCAGGACCTCTAAATCAAGGACAGCGGAGAAACGTACAGCGTTAAATTGTTGGGTATAGCCTTGGGCTGCCCAATGCAACGCCCGAGATATGAATTTCTGCTGCCGACGCAAGTCCTTCGGGTTATATCGGCGTTATGACACAGCTTCCCGACACGTCCGGCAACGCGCTCGCCGACAAGCGCTTTGAACTGGCGCAAATGTTCATTGAACGGCGCGATTTGGAAGCGGCCGCCGACCTGATGCGCCAGGCCCTGGACCTGGCCCCCGACTGGGCCGAATGCCAATTCACCCTGGCCGAGACATTAATGCTGATGGGCCAGAACGCGCCGGCCGTCGAGATTTTCCGCACCTACCTGAAACGCGACCCCACCGATTCGATGGGTGCGCATGCCAAATTAGTGATTTTAGGAGCGGCGTCGGCGACGGCCGAATTACCCGCCGCCTATGTGGAACGCCTGTTTGATCAGTATGCCCCGCGCTTTGAAAAATCGTTGGTCGAAGGTCTGAAGTATTCCGCGCCCGAGCACATTCGCGCAGCCTTGGGCCAGCGCTACCCCGAGCGCCGGTTTGCTGCTGCGCTTGATCTTGGGTGTGGAACGGGCCTGATGGGTGTGGCGATCCGGCCCATGGCCGACCGGCTTGAGGGGGTGGACCTGTCGGACGGCATGTTGGCCCAGGCCAAGCGCAAGAACGTCTACGACACCCTTGCGCACCTGGACATGAGCGCTGCGCTTTCCGGAAAGGCAGCTGTCTACGACCTGATCCTGGCCGCCGATGTTTTTGTTTATGCGGGGGACTTAGCGGGCGTGACGAACTATGCCCATGCCGCCTTAACAAGCAACGGTGTTGTGGCTTTTACCGTACAGGCCCTGCCGGACGGTGATTATCAGCTGGGCCATGATCAGCGCTTCAGTCATAGCGAAAGCTATATCCGCCGCGTGCTTTCTGCCTTTGCCAGCGTGTCGGTCACGCCCGGCACGTTTCGCCGCGACCGCGATAAAGATGTGCCGGGGTTACTGGTGCTTGCTGAGAAGCTTTAATCGAGCGCGAAGGTCAGTGCTTTCAGGTACGTGTTCTCGGGCAGTTGCAAATGAACCGGATGATCGGTGCCAGCACCCGATGTTTTCAGTAAACGGCCCGAACGGCCGGCATCTGTAATGCCGCGCGCGACGGCCTCAGTGAATTCGATCAAAGGTGCGTTGTGGCTGCATGACGCGATAAAGAAAATGCCCTGTGGCGCGGTGATACCGGCACACATGCGCGCAAGTTTCCGATAGCCTTGCAGGCCGGGTTTTAAATCTTTGCGTGATTTCACAAACGCCGGCGGGTCGGCCACCACAATGTCGAACTTGTCTTTGCGGTCAAGCGCGCCATTCAGAAAATCAAACACGTCGGAGCGCTGAAACTTGCATCTGCCGGCAACGGCGTTGGCGGCAGCCGCTTTCTCGGCCAGCTCAAGCGCGAGCCCCGAGCCATCAATGCCGAGTGCGCTTTTAGCTCCCGCCACCGCGCACGACACTGCGAACCCGCCCGTATGCGTGTAAAGGTCGATCATGGTTTTGTTGGGTGCGAGCGCGGCCACAAACGTGCGGTTGTCGCGTTGATCGAAGAACCAGCCGGTTTTCTGACCACCGAGTGCATCTGCAAAAAATGTTGCGGTGGTTTCGCGCACTTCAATGGGCCCGCTAACCTCGCCTTTCACAACCTTTGCAACCTCGCCCAAACCCTCAAGACTGCGGTGCGATGAATCGCCACGCAAAACAATAGCCTTGGGTTGCAGCAAGCGGTCGATGGCGCTGGCAATAAGTTCAAAAGCCGCATCCATGCCCGCCGTGTTGGGTTGCACCACCACCACATCACCAATGCGATCCACAATCAGCCCCGGCAGATGATCCCCTTCCGCATGGACCCAGCGGTAATAGGGCCGCGCAATCAAGCGATCTCGCAAAGCCATGGCCGTTTGCAGGCGGGCCGCAAACCAGGCGGCATCAATCATAACATCAGGGGTAGGCTCCAACACACGCGCGCTGATCAAGGGCTTGGGATTGAAGTGTGCCGTCGCCAAGGGCGAGCCGCCCGCGTCGGTGATTGTGACGACACTGCCCGCAGGCAACGCTTTGGCGGCGGCATCCATCTCGACTTCGTTGGAATAAATCCACGGATGGCCTGTCCGCAGGCGTTTGTGCGCCCCAGGCTTTAGTCGAACACGCGGATGCTTTGGATTTGTCATATTTGGATATGCACGTTTGGATCGGAGAAGGGTCGGCATCTGGCACGCCGTATGGTGAACGTGTGGCGTGTTTTTTGATGGAAATCAAATCCGGGTCTTTTCGATTGGTACTATAGATGTAACCTTTAAGACTGTATGCTGGACTCTAAGCCTCTTTGAATTACTGAGGAGCGTCATTGATGAGCAAGTTGTCACCCGAAGACCGCGCCAAGAAGCTGAGTGAAGGCCTGGACTATGTGAAAGACCTCCCGGGCTTTGAGCGCGGGCACCCGCACTACTTTAAAGACCCCATGATCGACCACTTGCTGGAGATTGTGTTGCAGTTAGGTGCGGAAATTTGGGTAACGCGCGACCGGCAAATGGTGACCGAGTACCTGCTGGCGACCGAGGGCAAAGTGACGCCCGAGATGATCGAGAACTTCAAGCCCACCCCTGAGTGGCGCGAGAAAATGCGCGATGAGCGGCGCAATTATACCCGGCGTTTGTATCAGTGCCTGTACGAAGGCATCGGCACCGCGGGTGAAGCCAGCTTTGGTTCTGGCGTGATGCGTAACAACACCGGCAATAAGTAACTGCTATTTTCCGCTGACGCTGATCGTGTCGTAGCTGATGAAACCAAACACATCAGCAAAGCCGGTGGTGCGTTTGCTTAAACCCGCAAAGAACACTTGTTCGTACAAAAATAGTGCGGCCGCCTGATCGTAATAGCGGGCCTCCAGGTCGCGCCGCAACTGCAAGCCCTTCGCATCGTCCCACGCCGCCATGGCCGCCTGATACACCGGCATCGCTTCGCGGTCGCAGTACCACGGATGCACCGCCAGGCAGGAATGAATGTTGATCGCGCGCAACACATCCTGGCTGGGGTTTGATGACCAGGGAATTGAGATCGCGTCCG
>JAEUKL010000135.1 GCA_016793005.1 Rhodospirillaceae bacterium
CTGGAGCCGCGTACAAAGGGTATAGATATATACCCTGACAGAAAATCTACGCCTAAGCCCCCGCAGACGAAAGCTACAAATGCACGCGACTTTTCAAGGTATAGATTGATCTAATCCTGATGGATCAGGCTTCCGCGTGCATGTGCGCCACGGCCAAGCGAAGGGTGCGTTGCTCGAAGCGCGGCGCAACAACACGCACGATCACAGCCATGGCCACCGCAATGCCGGTGCCCAACGCAAATGAACTCGCCGTGGTGGTGAAGTACACGCGCGTGGCAGGCACGCGCACCAGCATCTCGGTTACAGCGGCCGCCATCAGCCCGCCGTATGCAATGATCATATAGCGATAGTGCAGGCGCAGCCATTCCCCTTCGCGCTTGATCAGCGGCCACAGGCTGCGGGCCAGAGCGGCTAGGCTGAGCAACGCCAGCGCATGAAACGGCCCGAAGTGGCCGGTCATGCGATAGAGGCCCAGCGCGCTGAAGTTCACGGCCACCATGGCTATGGCAAAGCCCAAGCCAAGCAAGCGATGCGCCGCCGTACCTTTTGCGTCAAACATGACGATGGTGCCCAGGCCCATAGCTGCGACAGCGGCCCCCATGTGAACCGCCCCCAGTGTCGAGAGAAACATAGTCGTAATCCTTATGATGAAGAGATGTTGTCTAAAATGTCGCGCAGGTATGCGACGTGGTTTTCAAAAGCACTGCGCCCGGACGCGGTGATGATCGCGGTGGTGCGCGGTTTTTTACCGACAAAATCCTTGTCGATTTTCACGTAGCCGGCTTGCTCTAACGTGTTCAGGTGCGCGCCTAGGTTTCCATCGGTGGCGCCGGTGATGGCTTTCAGGCGCGCGAAGTCCAGGCTTTCGGTGCGCGGCAATGCGTTCAGGGCCGACATGATTTTCAGGCGTACGCTTTGGTGAATCACTTCGTTTGGGGCATGAATAGGATCGGCGGACATTTAAGCTCTCCGCATCCACAGGCCGCCGAGAGCAAGCGTAAGCCCACCGGCCACCGAGATAAACGCAACCGCCTGGTCCGGTACGACGAACACGCCCACGAACGTCAGCGCCAGCAGAAGAAGGCCGATGGCGACATAGCGCGCGCCCACCCAAAGGCCCATCCCCATGTAAATCGCGCTGACCATCAGGGCTGCCAGCGCCATGGTTTGCGTACCCGTCGCGGGCCCGAACAGGGCCTGTACCGCGGCAAAAAATCCGGCGATGACCAGTGCGATCCCGACAAAGCGGAAGGTCGCCAAGGTGCGTGGCTGCGATACCTTTGGCCGGTCGCGCCGGATGAAATAGATGCAGGCTGCAAAGCCGATGAGATCGGCCACCAGCCAGAACCAACCCGTATTCGCGGGCGAGGCGGCTGTCATCACGCCCACAGCCACCCACAGCGTGCCCCAGAGCACCAGGTAGGGGCTTGCCTTGCTGTAATTGAACAGGGCGCGGCTTTGGGCTTGGGCGGCGTCGATTTCGCGTAACGCGGCGGCGGCGGCATCTTGGGTAAGGGTCATGGCGTGTTCTCCGAATCACAAATAACTCTGTTGTGCAGAGTTAAGCGCCAAGACAATGCTCTGTCAAGCAGAGTTCTCTGTTATTGACCTCTACTCAGCCTAAATAATTGAAATTATTTATTAATTTCTATGTGGCCGGCTTGTCGCAGACCCGCGAGCCCATCGAGACACCAGCGGGAACCCGTGACCGGAGGTGGAAACCCAGCTTTTCCAGGCGGCTTTCCACATCGCACGACACGAATGTCGAGGCATAAGGTTCGCAGTTATCGGCCGTATCCATCAGGCCTGTGAGGCCGCGGTCAGGGGCCTGACCGGGGGCGGTCGAGGCAAAGTCCCACATCACATAGGTTCCGCCGGGGCGCAGCACGCGCTTAACCTCGGCCAGGGTTCTGTCGATCACTTCCAGCGGAATTTCGTGGAACAAAATATGTGACACCACGAGGTCGAAGGATTTGTCGGGGAAATCCAAGTCCTCGCACGGCATTTGGGCGAAGTGCACGTCCGACTTTTGTTCGGTGGCGCGCAAATGGCCGTAACGGATCATCGGTGCGCTGATGTCGGTGGCGTGCACTTCGGCGTTCGGGTGCAGGCGTTTCAGTTCGCACGCCAGCTGGCCGATGCCGCATCCGATTTCCAGAATGCGCGTGACCTTGCCATCGGTGGGAACAGGTGTGTCCTTGGCAATCTTGGCGTGGAACACGTCTTCGGCATTGGCGCCACCATAGAAGATGCTGGTGCCGTAGTCGTAGAACATGCCGGCCAACGGATGGCCCACGTAACCTTGCGGCTGCAAGTGAATCTCGACCTTGGCGTAATCGGGATAAATGAAATCCTTGTCGTAGGTCAGCGTGCCGGGGCCGCGCTTCTCGGCGTCGTCCATGCGGCGCAGGTATTCTGCCTCGCGCGTCAAATAGGAATCGACGATGCGGTTCTTGTACATTTCCTGGGCGCTACGCTTCACGCGCAGGAAGGTGTTCACATAGGTGTCGTCGGCAATGGCGCCTCGCGCCTTGGCGACGCCCTCAACCGTGTGCTGCGGCACCACGCCCTTGTCGGCCAGGATTTTGTTGCCGCGCTCGGACATGTTCTTCCACTGCGCATGCAGCAGGAAGTTACGCGCATCGCTCATGAAATCGGTGAAGGCTTCGTCGCTACGGGTGGACAGTGCCGGAGTTTTACCGATTTTGCCGCGGTCGATTTGTGAATTGCTGATGGACATGCCTTAACTCCCACGCCGAAACCAAATATCGCTAATATTAACCCGAGCCGCCGGGACTGAAAGCCGGAAAGGGCTGGGCTTTCAGTCCGCGGATATGGATGCCTAAAAGAGCGCGATCCGCGCCAGGGCAAGATCGGCATCAAAATCTCGCATCCAGCCCAACAAGCCAATGCGTTGCAGTGCTTTGATATTCAAGGGAGCTTTGAGGCCGTGCGGCACAAATGCTGACCACGGCAGGCGCACGGTGGTCCATTGAGCGGAGGACTGAAACGTCGCGCGGTATGACTGTTCGTACCATTGCACGTCGGTGGTGCGGATGTGGCAGTTGTACGCTTCACCGTTACTCCACACATCCAGTTCCAGGCCTTGGGTGCCCGAGGCATCGAACGCCTTGCCGCCCGGCTCCATGTCCATGGCCATCTGAATAAACCCGCCGCCGTTTGTATTCACGCGACCAGTTAGACGCAGACAGCGCCGGCCCAAGACCGTGTCGAAGCGCGCGCCGCCGGTCGAGCGCCCGCCCATGACGCGATCAGTAAAGCCGGCCCAAGACGACTTAATGGCTGAGTAACCCGACGGGTCCGAGAAGTCGTCCAGCAGCATGGGTCCCATGGCAGCAGGGGCGGAGCGGGGAAACGGCAGGATCAGCGCAGAGGTCATGGCCGTTACGGCGGTCCGCCGTCCCAGGGTTTGGGGCATAGGAAAGCGCTTCCAGTTGAGGTTATCACAACTGTCTACGCATGAGCCTGGTCGGTAGATTGCCGCCGCGCGGAGGAGGCAGGTTTTGGGGAGGAGGGATGACCCAGCTCCGCGCGCAGCGGGGAAAGGCGTGTTAGGATGTCCTGATCTCAGGTTTTCCCGATTTCAGGTTTTTCCAGCTTTAGGATTTTCCAGCTTTAGGATTTTCCAACATGGGCCTCGAAGAAGGCCCTTGGTTGTGTCGCTTCGTGCTGGCTGTACAAGCAGTTGAAGACGCGTTGCGTAAACAGCTTGCGAGACTCATCCATCTGCGCGCGCAGCTCGGGGCTGGGCTGGAAACGTTCGATCATGTCGGGCGTAACCTTGCCTTCGGTGGCCAGCAAGTGCTCGACAATCATTTGCCGGTCGCGCGTCACCCACAGTTCGCCGCCCAGGAGCATGACGATCTCCAGCAGGTGATCGATCATCGGGTCTTTGAAGTAGTGGGGGTGGCCGCGTTCAAAGCCCGGCAGTTCGCGGACGTAATCCAGTTTTGGTTCGTCTAACATCTTGTGTCCCTCCGGGTTTTAAGCAGCAGGTTTATCGAGGACGCGGCCATGTCGCGCGATGTCTTCTTCGGCCGCGTAGCGCAGTTTGAAGCCGGTTTGCTCGCCCAGTTTTTCGATGTTGCAGTTCACAAACTCGACCGAATAGGGCTCGCCGTTGTCGGCGGCATCCAGGGTGCGCGCGAAACCCGCGTAAGGGTTTTTGCCCGGATCAACGCTGGCGAAATCCCAAATCACGAACGTGCCGCCTGGGCGCAAGACACGGAAGGCTTCGCGCACCGTCGCTTCAATGATCGGCAGCGGAATTTCATGGAACAGCAGATGCGCCGTCACCAGATCGAAATGCCCGCTCGGGAAATCGAGCTTCTCGCTGGCCATCTGGACAAAATTCACATCAACACCTTGCTCCATGGCGCGCAAGTGTGCATAGCGCACCATCGGTGCGCCGATATCGATCGCCCACACGTCGGCTTTCGGGAACAGGCGCTTGATCGCAACCGGCAACTGACCGATGCCGGTTCCTAAATCCAATGTGCGCGATACATTGCCGTCTTTCGGCAGGGCGGTCTTCTCGGCCATTTTTGTGTGGCGGGCATCGCCGTCGTTCACGCCGCCGAAGAACACCTTGGTGCCGTAGTCATAGTAAAAGCCGCCCAAGTCTTCATTCACGTAGCCGCCCGGCTGAATATGAATGTCGACCGTGGCGTACTCCGGCATGGGGAAGTTGGGATCCCACTTCACACTGCCCGGGCCGCTTTTATCGGCAGCGTCCAGTTTCTGTTTCAGCGTGCCGCCGCGTTGGTTGTACGAGTCCATAATCCGCGCCCAGTATGCTTCCTGCAGTGTACGCTTGGCGCGCAGCCAGGTGGCCACTTCGGGTTCGGTCGACAAGGCATCGCGCACTGGGTCTGCGCATTTGGGCCACTGATCGTTTCGCGTTTTGGTGCGGCGCAGCGTCTCTTCGCTCAATTCCGTGACGCGCTTGTAGGGCGCGTGCATCAGGAAATTCCGCATATCAGAAATGTAGTCCATGAAGGTTTCGTCGGCGCGCGTGGTTAAGGCCGGCGTATTGCCGACTTTGCCGCGATCAACGAATTGATTGTTCAAGGTCATGACTGCTCTCCCTCTCTCCCGCGGTGCGCTGGGGTCTATGGCTTCAGCGCGGCTTGCGAGGCCTAGGCTCGGAAAATCTGCCGTCGCGAACCTTGATCCAGGTCAAGTCAACCGGGCCATTGCCGCGACCAACTCAAGAGCGGTCACTGCCGCTCTGCCAGGATAAGGGCTGGGCGTGGCCGGCGTCGATTCTGGGGTGCACTGCAACCTGGCTATGCTAGGCTTTTGGCCAAGGGGAACTTCTGAGAGGGGGAGATTTTACGCCATGGCGAATTTTCGCATTAAATCCATCGATTCATTGTTGTCGATGGATGAAGCCAAGAAACTGACCAAACAGCTGGGCGCGATGGATCTGATGTTCTTGGGCATCGGCGGGATCGTCGGCACGGGCATTTTCGTACTGACGGGCGTTGCGGCGGCCACGTACTCGGGCCCCGCGCTGATCATTTCATTTTTAATGTGCGGCTTTGCGTGCAGCTTGGCGGCACTCACGTACGCGGAACTGGCCTCGATGGTGCCGGTGGCGGGCAGTGCTTACACATATGCCTATGCCACCATGGGCGAGGTGATTGCCTGGATCATGGGGTGGAATCTGGTGCTGGAATATGCGCTCAGCGCCGCGACGGTTGCATCAGGCTGGTCGGGTTACTTCACCGGCATTTTCAAAACATTGGGCTATCCGCTGCCCGCAGCGCTCACTACCGTGCCGCAAGACGGCGGCATCGTGAACCTGCCGGCGGTGCTGATCTCGCTTTTCGTCACGTACATGCTTTATATCGGGATGCGCGACAGCGCGCGGCTGAACAACATTCTCGTGGTCGTGAAGTTGGCGGCCCTGGCGCTGTTCTTGGCGCTCGCATCGCCCGCTGTTGAGCAGACGAACTGGGAGCCGTTCATGCCATTCGGCTTCTCGGGTGTTGCGGCTGGTGCGGCCATCGTGTTCTTTGCGTTCTTCGGCTTCGATGCGGTCTCGACTGCCGCTGAAGAAACCAAAAACCCGAAACGCGATTTGCCCATCGGCATCATCGGTTCGCTGGCCGTGTGCACTGTGCTGTACATGGCCGTTGGCATCGTGCTGACGGGTGTTGTCTCGTACACCGAGCTCAACAACCCAGAGCCCGTGGCCTATGCGCTGCGACACATCGGCTATAACTTCGGCTCGGCGTTGGTGGCGGTGGGTGCTGTGGCCGGCATGACCACGGTGCTGATCGTGTTCATCTATGGCCAGACGCGCATTTTCTTCGTCATGGCGCGCGACGGCCTGCTGCCGGAAGCGCTGTGCAAACTGCACCCCAAGTATCGCACGCCGCATATCGTCACCTGGGCGACGGGCATTGCCGTGGCGTTGGCCGGGGGCTTCATCAAGATCGGCGTGATCGCGGAGCTTGCAAATATCGGCACCATGTTTGCGTTCATTATGGTGTCGGCGGGCGTGATGGTGCTGCGCAAAACCCGACCCGACATCAACCGGCCCTTCAAGTGCCCGGCCGTGTGGGTGGTGGGGCCGCTGGCGATTGTCAGTGTCGGCTACCTGATGCTGAACCTGCCCGCCGCGACGTGGGAACGCTTCGTGATCTGGAGCGCCATTGGCGTGGTGATCTATGTGTTCTACGGACGGAACAGAAGCCCGCTCAGAAATCAATAAGCTGCGAAATCAATAAATAAAAAGCCCCGCTCGACCAGAGCGGGGCTTTTTGATTTCTTTGTCATGCTCGCGCTTGACGCGAGCATCCAGAGTCACGAAGCGCTAGCGTTCTTTAACCCTGGATCCTCGGATCAAGTCCGAGGATGACCAGCAAGCGCTGGTCACTTCATCTTCGCTTTCATCATCTGATCCAGCTTGTCCAGGAAGCCGGTGGTGGTCATCCACGGCTGTTCCGGGCCAACCAAAATCGCCAAGTCCTTGGTCATGAAGCCCGACTCAACGGCCTGGATGCAAACCTTCTCCAGGTTGTCGGCGAATTCCACCACGTCCTGCGTGCCGTCGAACTGGCCGCGATACTTCAGGCCTTGCGTCCAGGCAAAAATCGAGGCGACCGGGTTGGTCGAGGTTTCTTTGCCTTGCTGGTGCAGGCGGTAGTGGCGGGTCACGGTGCCGTGGGCGGCTTCCGCTTCAACCGTTTTGCCATCGGCGGTCAGCAACACCGAGGTCATCATGCCCAGCGAGCCGAAGCCTTGCGCAACCGTATCGGACTGCACGTCGCCGTCGTAGTTTTTGCAAGCCCACACGAAGCCGCCGCTCCACTTCAAGGCCGAGGCGACCATGTCGTCGATCAGGCGGTGTTCGTAGACGATCTTTTTGGCTTCGAACTTGGCTTTGTATTCGCTGTCATAAATATTCTGGAAGATGTCTTTGAAACGGCCGTCGTAGGCCTTCAAGATTGTGTTCTTGGTCGACAGGTACACCGGCCAGCCGCGCGCGAGGCCATAGTTCAAGCAGCTGTGCGCAAAGTCGGCGATTGAGTCGTCGAGGTTGTACATGCCCATGGCCACGCCGGCGCCGGGGAAGTTGTAGACTTCATGCGTAATCGGCGCGCCGCCATCATCGGGCGTGTAGGTCATGGTCAACTTGCCCTTGCCGGGCACTTTGAAATCAGTCGCCTTGTACTGGTCGCCGAAGCCGTGGCGGCCGATGACGATGGGTTGCGTCCAGCCGGGCACCAGACGCGGCACATTTTTGCAGACGATCGGCTCGCGGAAGATGGTGCCGCCTAGAATGTTGCGGATCGTGCCATTCGGCGACTTCCACATCTTTTTCAGGTTGAACTCTTTCACGCGCGCTTCATCAGGAGTGATGGTGGCGCACTTCACGCCCACGCCGTATTGCTTGATCGCGTTTGCGGAATCGATGGTCACTTGGTCATTGGTGGCATCGCGGTGTTCGACACCCAGGTCGAAGTACTTAATGTCGATATCCAGGTAGGGCAGGATCAGCTTGTCTTTGATGAACTGCCAGATGATGCGGGTCATTTCGTCGCCGTCGAGGTCGACGACCGGCGTTTTCACCTTAATTTTAGCCATAGATAAGCTCCTTCACGGCCCTGATGCGCGGCCCTTGTCTCGATGCGGCCACGCTTGGAATTGGATGATGGGCAGGCTCTGAAACGGCCTGTTCGAAACCCCAAACGAGCCCGGACCTTAGCCACCGCAGCCCAGGGGCGCAAGGTGGGGTGGGGGCCGTTTGGGGGCTGTTTTTATGGGTTTTTCCGGTTTGTTTGGGCTGCGGGCGCTTGCGCCTTAAGCGGGCCCTACACCTTAAACACCACCGCCGGCTTCGGCGCGGCCATTTCCGCTTCAATGGCGGGGATCACGTCTTCGGCCCGTGTCACGAAATCAACCAACTGATCGTGCCCGGTGTGGGCAAAACCCCGGCCGATGATCGTGTCCAGCAATCCCTTCATGTGGTCCCAGTAGCCTTCCACATTCAGGATGATGATCGGCTTGTTGTGCACGTGAAGCTGACGCCAGGTGATGATCTCGAAAAATTCATCCAGCGTGCCGATGCCGCCCGGCAGAATACAAAACGCATCAGACCGCTCGAACATGATGCGCTTGCGGGTATGCATGTCAGGAACGACAATCATTTCTTGGGCCTTAGAGTGCGCCAGTTCCTTGTCGCGCAGGAACGTGGGGATCACGCCAAGCACCTGTCCGCCACCCGAAAGAACGCCGTCGGCGCAGGCCCCCATCAGCCCCACTTTGCCCCCGCCATAGACCAGCGCCGTTTTGTGGGCCGCCAGTTCGCGGCCCAAGGCTTCGGCAGCCATACGGAAGGCAGGGTTATCGCCGGACTGCGAGCCACAAAACACACAGAGCGCTTTCAGTTGGGTCGGTGTCGCGGGAAGGGCCATGGCGGTTATTTTGTAACGGCTATTTTGCAAGGGAAAATCGAAGCGCCCCGTCACAATTCGGTCAGGGCCAAGAGCCAGACCTTGCACCGGAGAGGGCTTCTTTGTAGTGCTTTTGGGTGTAGGTGGATAGCGTCCACGCTGTCATCGAAACGGCGCCATCTGATTTCGCCTGTAGGAGGGCAAGTTCTATGAAACGTATGTTGCAAGTGGTGGGGGGCATTGCATTGGCCGCCCTGTTGTCGGCGCCGTCCATGGCGGCTGAAAACAAAGACATCATCGACTACCGGATCAATATCATGAAGACCCTGGGTGAGCAGGCTGCCGCCTTGGGCAAGATCATGCAAGGCAAGGTCGATACGAAAGAGAACCTGGCCATTCACGCCGAAACCATCGCGATCAACATCGCTGCGGCCAAGCGCGCCTTCGAGCCGAAGGTCGTTGGCGGCACCGCCACGCAAGCCGTGTGGGATAACTGGAAAGACTTCACCGACCGCTTCACCGCGCTGGAAACGGCTGCCAATGAAGTAGCAGCGGCCGCAAAAGCTGGCGGCATGGATGCGGCCAAGCCGAAAATGGCCGGGCTGTTTACCTGCAAAGCCTGCCACGACGTTTATCGCTCGAAATAAGCTCTGCCTTTCGCAGATAAAAAAACGCCCGCTGGCAACGGTGGGCGTTTTTGTTTTCAGAGGAGGTGATTCTTACGCCCCCAGTTGCGTAATGCCCCACACCACCGCGGCGGCAATCACCATCAGCACGGCGGCTTTCGCTTTCGAGGCAAAGGTGATCTGCGGAATCTCAGCGGCGGCAGGCAGCGCCTTCTTGCCGGTGAACATCGCGACAATCAGATCCTGCTTCAGCACCAGCCAGTAGAACACATTAGCCGCCAGGTGCAGCAGGATCACCAGTTCCATGTAGCCCCAAATCTGATGGTGCCGCCGCGTGAGAATCTTGGCGGTTTCTTCGCTGACCAAACTGTTGAGCGGCCCGGCATTGCCGAAGAAGTCGTCTTCCTTCGAGAAGAGCCCCGTGGCGGCCTGCATCAACAGCATGATCAGAATCAGCACGACCACAATGCCACCCGCCGGATTGTGCCCGGCGATGAACTTGGTGCCTTTCTTGAACATGCCGCCGAGGTAGCTGAAAATTGCCCCAGGGCCGCGGACGAAGTCGGAAAACTTGGCGGTGTCCGAACCCAGGAAGCCCCAGGTCACGCGGAACAGCACCAGGGCCAGGATCGTCATGCCGCTCCACATGTGCAGGTCCATGTTGCCCACCATGTTGCCGGTCAGCGGGTTGGTGAAGTCGAGCCCGCCGAACTCGCCCGTCGCGTAGCTAAGGCCGATCAGCAGCACCAAGGCCCAGTGGAACAGGCGCACGGGTGCGTCCCACACTTTGATTTTGCGGGTTGCGGGCTGATTGCCGGTGGTTGAGTCGGACATATCTGAAAATTTCCCCAAGTTGCTCCGGCAATGCTAAACGAGAGCCCACACTTTCGGGAACCCTAATCGTCCGCTGTCGTGCTGAAATCTGAATACTGACCTCTGAATGCTTAAATCAATGCTCCCGCAAATCGCGGCCCTGGCCGCCGCGCTGATCGTCGCCTTGGGCCTGCGCCTCGGCCTTAAAACCGGGCGCGGTCAGCACTATGCCGGGGTCGGCATTGCGCTGGGTTTCATGATTGGCCTGAGCCTGGTGGCGGGGTTCTCGTGGGGCGGCTACGGGCCCATCGACCGCATCGGGCACATTGCGCTGGGGGCGGCGTTGGTCGGCTTTGCGCTTGATGTCGTTCAGCCCTCGTGGGGGCGGTGGGCGCTGCTGACGGTGTTTTCGCTGGGCTGCGCCTGGGCGTCGGCGCTCAATGGCTTGAAGCCTGCTGACCCGCCGACGGCCCTGCAACTGGGCCTGGTCGTGCTGCTGGGCGTGGTGTGGCTGGGCTTGGTGGTGCGTCTCAGCCATGTCAGCCCGCACAAAGCGACCAGTTTCATTGTCGTCATTGCAGCGATCACCGGGCTTGCGCTGCTGGCCAGCATTACGCACGACAGTGTGCTGACGAACATCAGCCTCTGTCTGCTGGGGGCCGTGTTTGCGTTTGCGGTCGTCGCGGCTGTGTTCAGCGTGGAACTGAATTATGCGGCGATGGTTCCTGCGGCGGCATGCATTCTTGCCATCGCGTGGGGTTTATCGCAGCGCCAGCCTGAAACCATTGTCGGTCTGCCGATCTTGGCGCTGGTGCTTTTCGCCGAGCGTACGGCGCGGCGTATGCCACTGCCCCAGGGCGGGCGGATTGCAGCGTACCTCTATTTGGCCGGGTTGGCAGGCTGCTGCACCATTCCGATCATGATTGCGGCACTGCTGGTATCTGCGGGGACCTCGGCGTAGTGAAATGCGGCACAACTGTGGCCGTTTTTCTTAAAAAGACTTCACGCAAATATGTGGCGTTTTGCGGTCGTCAGCCTGCGTTTTTGGGCTAAACTGCCCTCCTTGCAGCACGCCCTGACACAGCCAAGGCCTTCAGTGATGACCGAAAACGACATGCGCGCCTCAGACCGGCCGCAGCCGGTTCAATCCCAGAGAGATGCAGATATCAGCAAGCCGCTGATCATCGCAGTGTTGGGCTTGGTGGCCGTGGTCGCTGCGGTGATCTGGAATTTCTCAGGCGATATTCCGCTCCTGAACAAGCCAAAGCCCGCCGCCGTGCAGCAACAGGGCCCCACGCTGCCGAACTTCGACGTGGTGCGTGTGGACGCGAAAGGCAACACGGTGATGGCGGGCCGGGCGCTGCCGGGGTCGACTGTCATCATTCTTGATGGCGAAAAAGAAATCGGCAAAGTGACCGCCGATAAAAACGGCGAGTGGGTGTTCACGCCTGATGCTCCTCTGCCGCCGGGCACGCGCCAGCTTAGTCTGCGCATGATCGGCCCCGACGGTAAAACCAAAAACTCCGACCGCGTGGTCGTAATGTCAGTCCCTGAAAGCGGCGGCGAAGTCTTGATCGTCGAGCAGGGCCGCGACGGCGGCAAAAGCCGTGTGCTGCAAGGTACGGGCGCCGCCGGCGGACCGCTGACGGTTGAAACCGCCGACTACGATTCCACGGGCAAGATCTCCCTCAGCGGCAAGGCCGAGCCCGGGTCGACTGTGCAGGTATATCTGGACAACGAGTTCATTGGCCGCGCCGTCGCTGATCAAAAAGGCATGTGGGACGTTGAAGCGCCGGGCAAAGCCACGGCAGGCAACCACACCGTGCGCGTCGACCAGGTGGGGGCCAACAACTCGGTGCTGGCCCGCGTGGAAGTGCCGTTCCCGGTGAACCCAGACCAACTGAACGACCGCGACGAAGTGACCATCGTGAAGGGCAATAGCCTGTGGCGTATTGCGCGCCGCGTCTACGGCCAGGGCATGATGTACACTGTGATTTTTGAGGCCAATAAGGCCCAGATCAAAGACCCCAACCTGATCTATCCGGGCCAGGTCTTCAGCCTGCCCGTTAAGGATCGGATTTAACTCATTAATTTCGCCCCCTGAGACCCCCGATTGAGGCCGCATCCTGAACATGACAGGACGCTGCCAAATGCTTTAAAGAAGGGGGCAATTCGGCATTCGTTATTTGGCACTTGAGGAGTTTCCGTCGTGAAATCGGCGACCATTACCTGGCGTACCTATCTGCTTCCGCCCCTGCACCCGGAAGGCCCCGGCTTTGTCGGGGTTTTTGCGCTGGCGGCTTTAATTCTGTGGTGGATCTGGGCGCCCTTGGGTGTGGTTGGCTTGGGCCTGACGATCTGGTGCTTCTATTTCTTTCGTGACCCGGACCGTATTACGCCCACGCGCGAAGGTCTGGTCATCAGCCCGGCCGACGGCATCGTGCAACTGATCGCCGATGTGCCGCCGCCGCCGGAACTGGAAATGGGCACAACCCCCATGACCCGCGTCAGCGTCTTCATGAGCGTGTTTGATTGCCACGTGAACCGTGCGCCCATCGGCGGCACGATTGTCCGCGAGGAATACACGCCCGGTAAGTTCCTGAACGCCACGCTGGATAAAGCCAGCGAAGACAACGAACGCCAGGCGCTGCACATCCGCACCAAAGACGGTAAAGACTTTGGCGTGGTGCAGATCGCGGGCCTTGTGGCGCGCCGCATTCGCTGCGATGTGCGCAAAGACCAGCCCATCGCCACCGGCCAGCGCTTCGGCATGATCCGTTTTGGCAGCCGCGTGGATGTGTACTTGCCCGCGGGCGTGCATCCGCTGGTGGCTCTGGGGCAACATGCGGTCGCCGGTGAAACCGTGCTGGCCGACATGACCTCGGCTGAAACGCAGCGCGAAGGCGAGGCCCGCTAACAATGGCGCCCGACGACGTGACACTTCCCGCCGACCATGACGATACAGACCGCAAGAAGGGCGGGT
>JAEUKL010000172.1 GCA_016793005.1 Rhodospirillaceae bacterium
ATGATGCACGAAACCATGGATCTTGAAAAACGCCACGCCGAGGCAGGTAGTTTGGTGCTGCTCGCGCGCCATCACTTCAACGCGCTGTTCATCGTCGTGGCGCTGTCGGCGGCTGGTGCGCTCAGCCTCTATACTTTTACCACCTATATGCAGAAGTTTCTTGTGAACACGTCGGGCTTCAGCATCAAAACCGCCAGTAGCGTCATGACTTTCGCCATGGTGATTTTCATGATGGTGCAACCTGTGTTCGGTATGCTGTCCGACAAGATTGGACGGCGGCCCTGCTTGCTGATCTTTACGGGCCTCATGACACTCACTGCTGTGCCGCTACTCAATGCAATCGCCGTGGTGAAATCACCCGTCACGGCTTTCCTGCTTATATTGACGGCGCTGTTGATTTTAAGCTTCTACATGGCCATCAGCGGCTTGTTTAAGGCAGAGTTGTTCCCGCCGCACGTGCGTGCGTTAGGCGTCAGCTTGGCTCATAGCGTGGCAGCAGCAATATTCGGCGGTTCAGCCGAGTACATCGCGCTTTGGTTCAAGCAGATTGGGCAGGAGCCGGTGTTTTATTGGTATGTTTCGGCGATCTGCGGGCTGGCCTTCTTCGTTGTCTGCCGGATGAAAGAGCCTCGCCGTGCCGACATGATGAGCTGATAGTTAGGGCGGGATGTCGCCGGGCCCGGCTTTACGCTTCTTGCCGTGTAGCATGGCGGCCACCAAGTTTTCACCGTGACGTAGCGATGTGAACACGACACCGCTTAAGTGCAAGACCACGAGGCACAACAACAGCGTTGTCGCGGCGTCGTGCAGTTGGATCACCCAGTCGACCCCCCAATATTTGTCTGTGGTGTAAAGCCAGCCTGTAGCGCAAACGACCGCAATGGTCAGCAGCAGACTGACAATCATCCATGCACCCAGTGGATTGTGGCCCATGTAGCGAGGCTCGGCGTGGCGCGGTACTTTGCGGGCATACTCGAGTGTTGCTGCGGGTGAGGCCAGAAACGACCTAAAGCGGTCACGCTGTGGGCCCCAGAAGCCCCATACCATGCGAAGAGTGATTACGGCGACGCAGCCATAGCCGATCCAGATATGGCGATCGTCGGCAAATCCCTTGCGCGTGAGCCAAGCGGCGACCACGCTCGCCACGAGGCTCCAGTGCAGCACACGCACGGCTCCGCTCCAGACTTTCCTCATGGCGGGGGCCATGGCGCTAACAGACGCTGAAACTATTCTTTCTTCGTTGGAACAGGTTCGAAAGTGACTGGGTGGAAGTACGCTTCCACTTTCTCGCCCTTTTCATTCATGGCGTAGACTTCATAGCAGCCACCGTCAGGCTTGACCTTGCGCACGGTCCAACCTTTGGCGGTCAGTTGCTTTTCCAGTTCTTCCTTGGGCTTCCAACCGGACTCGGGGCCTGAGTTGCAAGTTGCGAGTCCTGTCGCCATGGCGGACGTGTTGGCGAGAGCAATGATACTGGCAATGGTGAGCAAACGGATCATGGCTAGGTTCCTTTTTGCAGAATTCGACAAGCGTATCATCGACCCTCATCTGGCCGCGTTCAAGTGCCAGGAAATTTAAGGCAACTGGGCCAGAGAAAGCCTTATCCTTGGATGCCGTCGCCGTTAATACAGCATGATGTGTGGGCCCCCGGTGTAATCAATTAGATGGCAAAGGTCGGTATTTTTGATCATGAATCGACAGCAATGCGGCCGATTTGCTCATGCTGCAACGGTGGTTATTCGAGTAGGAATTCGTTTTCGAAAACCCAAGACAAGCTTGGAATTTTAAGCAGAAGCGCCAGACCTTTGCGCAGTCCGCCTGCGGGATGACCTTGTCGGCCAGAAATAAACCGTTATGACGCGGTTATTTTCAGGCTCGCTCAGCGGCGTTGTTGACATCATTTCTCCGGCCCGCTTTTTCGCCCAATAACCTCGTGGTGGGACAGGAATGTTGGCTCGTTTACAGATTTTACCGAGCGCGTTTGGTGAAATCCCAATCTCCTGCGAATTCTTCAAGACGGATTGTGACCAAACGCGTTCATACAATTCTCGACGTGTGAATTTTAGCGGACGTTTCATTCGTGGTGCTCCTTTTAGTAAACCGAAATCTCATTGATCCACTTATCGACCTGCAGCTTCTGACGCATTGTCGCCCGCTCACTGCCGCCCATCGTCTTTTTTCCGTATGTCTTGAGGATCATCTCGACTGAGAGATCGATAAAGTTCGAGATGTGCCATGCTGATACGCCGGCATCCAGCAGCCACGTGATGCAGGTATCGCGTAACGTGTGGCGAAACCGCCCGCGTGCCGCAAAACCAGCGTTTGCAAGGGCCGTACCAAAAGCATCTTTGTTGCAACTGATCCGTTGGTCGCGGAACTCAAACACGTAATCCGAGGTCCGCTTGGCATAGGCGTATTTCAAGAAACGCAACAGCCGCGGCGGAATTACCAGATGCGCACGCCGTTTTTTGGATTGCGTTGCTCCGTCTGCCAAAAAATTTGCGACACCTCGTTTCATATCAATCCACCCGCCATCCTCTCCGATTGTCCAGCGAAGTTCTAGAATCGCTTCAGAGCGCTGACCGGTGTAAATCGCGATGAGAATAAACAGGCACACGAGATGCGCTGTCATGCGGCAATTTTTGCGGGCCGAGCGCAGTAGGGCTGCGATTTCTTTGCGAGAATAATAGTTGTCGGCACGAGCGCCTGATTTGCCGTGCAGCCGCATACGCGGTGCATAGTGAAGCTTCTGCGTGTCTTGTGCATGGAGCACCGCCGTCCGCAGGACACTCAATTCGCGATCTGCGGTGCCAATCGTTACGCCTTCCGTTACGTTGCCATCGGCGTCCGTTTGCCCATCTCGCATGCGCCAAGCTACGTACTGCGCAAACGAGTTCTTACTTATGTCGTGCACCGTCATGTTGCCCCAAAACGGCAACAGCTTATCTATGGCATAGGAGATGCGGCCAGGATCACGCAGCCGCTTCATGGCAGCGCGGTTGAGCGCATAACTCGCATAACCAGCGAGGATGTCTTTGACGGACGCTTCGCGATCAAGCGTGAAACCCCGCCCATGGTTCACGGCCACTTTGGGCAGCGTTGCGGGTGCGTCGCCTGGGCCATCGTTTAAATCGGCTGCTTGTTGTGCCTCTTGGATGACTTTCGCGAGTACGCTTTGAGCTGCGCTAAGCTCATCGGTAGATGTTGCGCGCTCATACCGTTGTCCATTTTTGTGCCAGACGACGAAAAAGAGTTTGCGGGCGTAGCCCCTGGGTTGCCGGAGGACAAGTTTTGGGCCGGTGTTGGGGCGAGACATGACGTGGTTTCTCCATTCAAGATCAGCTTGATTTGAGTGAGGGTGATGAGGGTGGCGCGACCAACCTTTTGAAGTTTCAGGCCGCGACGCATCGCTTCGCGGCGCAGGCCGCGTTCATTGAGTGTTGGCGCAAATGACCGGGCGAATTGGACGGCCGCCGCCAGCGAAAGGACGGGATCCAGGCCAATGGCCTGCTGGCTTTTGAGACTGCTCAAAAGCTCAGCATTTGTTTCTCTCGCCATTGATGGATCATGTGCGCCTATCAAATCCAACATCACCGACCTCTGCGTCCCTGCGCTGCGATAGGTGGGATCT
>JAEUKL010000186.1 GCA_016793005.1 Rhodospirillaceae bacterium
CCGCGGGCTTGAGCCCGGTTTTGGCCGGGTTTTAGCGTGTGGGCGGGCCCAAGGTGATGGTCTCGTCGGCAGCCGCGTACGTCTTGTTCCGGCAGCCCGGGTCGGCCAGGCAGTCCCCCAGCAGCCGTGCGAGGTCGGGCCGGGTGACAGGGGCCAGCACTTTGCGGTCTTCGGTCAGGCGCGCTTTGCCGGTGGGGGCAAACCGGTCGGGCGCAATGATGCCGGTGCGGATGATCAGGTAAGGCACGCCGCTGGCTTTCAAGTCTTCCTCGGCGGTGAAGCGGTCGGCCAAGCTGACCTTGCCGCGCTCAAGGGCCGCTTCGGAATAAGCCACGGCACTGTCACCCACGCCGACCGAGCTGAAGAACACCACCAGCTTCGTGCCCGATGCTTTGGCGGCAGCGGTGATATTCTTTTGCGTCACATCCCAGAAGCCGGTGGCCATGCGCTGCCCACCGCTCATGATGTTGATGGCCGTTGCGGGTTTGGCTTTGGCAAAGGCTGCGGCCACATCGGCGGCATTCATCGCATCGCCTTCCACATACGACACGCTCAAGCCTTTCAGGCGTTGATGATCGGTCGTGGGCCGCGCAAATACGGTCACGGTTTCGCCGCGCGCCAGAAGTACTTTTGCAATTTCAGCGCCGGCGCGTCCCGCTCCGCCGAAGACAAGCGCGCCGCCAGATTTAATGGGTGAATCGTTTGCCGCCGCAGGTGTGCTCATGATGAGAACACCCAGCAGCAAGCATAAAACGCGAACCGCCATGTGTTCCTCATCGACTAGTAAGCGCGCTCGATACAAAAGTCGATAATATCGAGCAGCGCAGTTTTCACCGCGCTATCGGGGAAGATGCCCAAGGCATCGCGGGCAATCGAGCCATAGTGGCGGGCGCGCGCCACGGTGTCGGCCAGGCTGTTGTGCGCCTTCATCAGATCCATGGCGTGCGCAAGGTCGCCGTCTTTCTGATCAAGGTCGGCCAGGGTGCGCTTCCAGAAGGTGCGCTCCTCGTCGCTGCCGCGGCGGAACGCCAAGATCACCGGCAGGGTGATCTTGCCTTCGCGGAAATCATCGCCGATGGTTTTGCCCAACTCGCTTTGACGCGCCGAGTAATCCAGCACGTCGTCGATGAGCTGGAACGCGATTCCGAGGTTCTGGCCATAAACGCGCAAGGCTTCTTCTTCCACGTCGGGGCGGTCGGCGACGACCGCACCAATGCGCGCAGCAGCGGCAAACAATTCGGCCGTCTTGCCGTTGATCACTTGTAAGTACTGCGCTTCGCTGGTTTCGGTGTCGTTGGTGGTGATCAACTGATGCACTTCACCTTCGGCAATCACGGCCGAGGCATGCGACAGGATTTGCAGGACCTTCAAGTTGCCGTCCTCGACCATCAGTTCGAAGGCGCGGCTGAATAAAAAGTCGCCCACCAACACGCTGGACTGGTTGCCCCAGATGGCATTGGCGCTGGATTGACCGCGGCGTAAATCGCTTTCATCCACCACATCATCATGCAGCAAGGTGGCGGTGTGGATGAACTCAACCGTTGTCGCGAGCTTCACATGGCGGTCGCCCGCATACCCGCACAGCTTGGCCGCAGCCAGCGTGAGGACCGGGCGCAGGCGCTTGCCGCCGGCCGCCACGATGTGCCCTGCCAATTGCGGGATCAGCGCGACGGGGCTGTGCATGCGCTCGACAATGGTGCGGTTGACGGCCTTTAAGTCGTCTTCCACCAATGCAGTCAGAGCGTCGAGCGCTTTGGATTTCGCGCGGCGTTGGGCGTCTAGGGCTACAACTGTGGCCACGGCATCCTCGTTCAAACGGTATGGCACTGGTTTCGAGACACCTTTTTAGGTGTCGAACCCTTTTGGCGCAAGCGGGGTAAGTCCCTGATTTATGTCGTAATTTCAATGGCGGTTGGGCTTGCCTAACCGGGCTTCGGGCGGCACTGTCTGCAAACCAGACAATTCAGTGGGCCCCGTGAAAGAGCTGATCCGAACACCCAACATCGTCGTCATCTCGGCCTTGCGCGCGACGTTATCCGCTGCGGGCATTGAGGTGTTTGAATTCGACGGCCCCATTGCCGATACGCTGGCCGGCATCGGTGAGTTTCCGCGCCGCTTGTTCGTGCACGAAGACGACTATGCGAAGGCGCGCGCACTCATGGTGGTGCTGTGCCCGGAAGAAGTCGAACCGCAATGAATGTGGAGAACATCACAGAAGATACGCTGCTGGGCGGCCGCGTGAAACTGCGCCAGCCCAAAGACGGCTACCGCGCCGCGATTGATCCGGTGCTGCTGGCCGCCAGCGTGCGCGTGCAATCGGGCCAATTTCAGTCAAGTAAGCGCGTATTGGATGTGGGCTGCGGCACGGGGGCCGCGATGTTTTGTTTAGCGGTGCGATTGCCGTCGGTGGATGTGTCTGGTCTTGAACGTCAGCCGGACTTAGCGGCGCTGGCGCAAGAGGGCATTCATCTGAATAACCTCGGCGCGCGCGCGCGTGTCGTGCAGGGTGATTTACTTGCGTTGCCCGACCTGATCTGCGGTTTTCAGTTCGATGTGGTGATGACCAACCCGCCGTTTGCTGCTGACGGAACCGTATCACCCAACGCATCTGTCGCGGGCGCACATCATGAGAGCGATGCTGACTTAGGGCAGTGGATCAAAGCCTGTTCAGGGCTTTTGAAGCCCAAAGGCCGGCTGGTGATGATCCATCGCGCTGATCGGTTGTCCGAAATTTGCGCCGCTTTGTCGTCGGCCTATGGCGATATTCACATCAGGCCAATTCAGCCCAAGGCAGGCCAACCTGCGAAGCGTGTGATTATTGATGCCGGCAAAGATCGCAAAACCGGTGACACGCTGTTGCCGTCTTTGATTCTGCACACTGCCGACGGTGAGTTTACTGCTGCGGCTGACGCTGTCTTGCGAAATGGAGCAGACCTAATTTCTCCCTGAGATAGTTTTGAGACAAAACAGATTAGGTATAGAATGGCGTGTCTAAATCCGCTGCAGCCTCAAAAAAAAGCCCTATTCGGGATAATGATGTCTGAAAACGCACAGTTCCCAGTTGTTATATCTCTATAATGAATACATGATTATGCGCAGGTTTATTGAAACCGTGCCGTTTCATATTCATACAAAGGGGGGCTTTTATGATGCGACGTTCCATATCGCTGCGCGGCGTGTCAGCGGCGCTGACGCTGACGACTATGCTGGGTGGCATCGCCACCGAAGCGTTAGCACAAATCGAAGAAATCGTAGTGACGACCCGTAAGCGTGAAGAGAACCTGCAAGAGGTTCCCATCGTCATTCAGGCGTTCACGTCTGAAGCGATTCAGCGCAAAGGTATCAACGATCTGGCCGACGTTGCCAAGCTGACCTCAGGCGTAATGCTTGATACCGGCTTCAGCAAGCAAGATACGCGCGTTGTCATCCGCGGCTTGTCGCCTACCCGTGGCCGACAGAACGTCGCCATCCTGCAGGATGAAGTCGACATTTCCTCGCTGGCCCAAGCGTCGGCCGGTGGTTCGTTCACCATTAACCCGCGTCTGTTGGACGTGGAGCGCATCGAAGTCGTGAAAGGCCCGCACCCGGCGTTGTTCGGCCGTTCGGCCTTCTCGGGTGCTATCAACTACATCAGCAAAAAGCCCGGCGATGAATTCCAGGGCAATGCGCAGATCGATCTTGCGACCGATGCGAAAGCTGAAGGCCGCATCAGCATGAGCGGGCCGGTGGTCGCCGACAAACTCTCCATTGGCTTCAACGGTTCCTTGTGGAACTTCGGCGGTTTCTACGACAGCTTGGTCACGGGCCATGGCGTTGGCGGCGGCGACGGCTGGGGCACGGCGTTCTCAGCCAAGTTTACGCCGAATGACAACCTGACCGTTAACCTGCGCTCGGAATATTCGAAAGACTATTTCGACCCCGATGCGCGCTTCTTCCTGCAGCCGATTGAAGTGGCTGTGCCGCAATCGGCCATCACGAAGGGCGTGCTTGCCGCGACCACAGCCGGCAACACCATCAGCAACTCGACGTATCCGCAAGCCGTCGGCTCGCTGGGCAATGCCAGCGACTATCCAGCTTCGCCGTCGCCCAGCCGCAACCCGCGCACGGGCGAAGACTATCCGGGGACGGACCGCAAAATCTTCCGCACCACCATGCGCATGGACTGGGAAAACGAAGATGTGAAGCTATCGTCGATTACGCACTACGGCGACAATAACACTTTCCAGTTCAATGATACGCTGCAACTGGGCGACTATAACAGCTCCAGCATCAACAGCGCGCAGGAGAACTACATCGATACGGATACCCGCCTGATCACTCAGGAATTCCGTATTCAGTCGACCTACGAAAGCCCCTTCCAATGGACGGCGGGCGGCTTGTTCTGGAACGAAAAGCTCACACAGCTCAGCCGTAATACAGTCTGCGTGTCTACCAGCGGCGGCGGTACAGCTTTGAACTGCTACAGCATTCTGGGCGCGTTGAACTCGTTCCAAGTGGACGCGAACAACACCACACGCCAAGACCCCAACATTACCAAGCGTGATACGCACCACTACTCAGGCTACTTCCTCGGCGAATATAACATAACCGATCAATGGAGTGTTGACGCCGAAGTACGTTACACGGTGGAAAAAGAAGACACAGCGGGTTTTGCGACCACAGCACCGTCGATCTTAGGTTGTCCGACCGTAGGTGCAGGCCCGCAGCGTGTGCGTAACGCCAACGGCACGTTGTCATGCTTAAGCACCGCTAACCAAGTGGCGCCGCAAAACGGCACTCTGCTGACCGTGGCCGGTGACACCCGCGTTGAAGTCGGCTCGGTCTTCTGGGCGCCGCGCTTCGCCATGGACTACAAGATCGATGCTGACTCGATGGTCTATGCCAGCGTTGGCATGGGCAAGAAGCCGGGTGGCCTTTCTACGATTCAAAACGCTTTAGGTACGGCCACAACCAACATCTACGACCCGGAACAAATGTGGGTCTACGAGTTGGGAAGCAAGAACACCTGGCTCGACGGCAAACTGCAAGCCAACGGCGCGATCTACTACCAGGACTACTCGAAGAAGCAGGTCTCGATCACACAGGAAGTGCCGCTGACCGTGAACCCGTTGGGCGTGCTCACGCGCGTCGTCAACGCGGCGAAGGCGAGCGTGAAGGGCCTGGAGTTGGACTTGTTGGCCCAGCCCACCGAGATGCTGACGTTGCGCGCCAGCTACACTTATAACGACGGCGAATATAAGGATTTCAAGGATATCTCAAACACGATCTCCGTGATTTCCCGCGCCAATGTGCGGAGTGGCGATAGTTGCGCGAACACCGTAAGCACCACAGTCGGCACAACAACGACCGTGCGCTGCGTGGTCGACTACTCGGGTTATCGTCTAGAGGGGGCCTCGCGCCATAGCCTGCAAGGCGGCTTTTCGCTGCAAGGTGATATCTCGGCCGATTTAAGCTGGTTCACCGATACGGACATTCGTTATCAGTCGAAGCGCTACACGTCGTTTGAAAACAGCTTGTACATGGATCCGTATTGGCTCGTGGACCTGCGTGCCGGTGTGAAGACCGACACGTGGAACCTCACCGCCTATGTGAACAACCTGTTCAACGATGATACCATCAAAGCGACGGCGGTGTATCTGCAAGCGTGGAACGTGAGTTATCAGGCACCGCGTCCGACGACACTGCTCAGCTTGGCGTCTGGTACGCTGCCAGATAAGCGCCAGTTTGGCCTCCGTGCGAGCGTGAATTTCTAGGGCGTGAATTTCTAGAACGTTAACGCTTCGGACCGTCCGCAGATTTGAGAGGCGCGTCCATAACATGATCCAGCGGCGAGGACTTTGGTCCTCGCCGTTTTATTTAGGATTGAATTTGTGTGCTTGCATCTGCTTGTGAACGCGAGTGATGCGGAAATATCACATTGTTCTATCTATAAGACAAATCTGTTTGTAACTTAGTGAATTTAGAGAATATAATAGTGCATAATCCGTCACGGATTTGTGACGTTCAAGACGATAGCTGGGGTTTTTATCTATCGTTTTGATATGGAACATTGCTTTCAAGAACTTGCTTTTCAAGACGACTGCATAACGGGGGTTAATCTGATGCGACGTAATCTTTCACTGCGCGCCTTCACGGCGGCATTGACGCTGACAACAGTACTGGGTGGCATTGCCACCGAAGCGCTCGCGCAAATCGAAGAAATCGTAGTGACGACGCGTAAGCGCGAGGAAAACCTGCAAGAGGTTCCCATCGTCATTCAGGCGTTCACGTCGGAAGCCATTGAACGCAAAGGCATCGCCGACCTGAAAGATATCGCGAAATACACCTCGGGCGTGATGTTCGACACGGGCTTCGGCAAGCAAGACACCCGCGTCGTCATCCGTGGTCTGTCGCCCACGCGCGGCCGCCAAAACGTCGCCATTCTGCAGGATGAAGTCGACATTTCCTCGCTGGCGCAAGGCACGGCCGGCGGTTCATTCGTCATCAACCCGCGCCTTCAAGACGTCGAGCGCATCGAAGTCGTGAAAGGCCCGCACCCGGCCTTGTTCGGCCGCTCGGCCTTCTCGGGCGCCATCAGCTACATCAGCCGTCAGCCGGGCGATGAGTTCCGTGGTAACGCGCAGCTCGATCTCGGGACCTACCAAAAGGCCGAAGGCCGCGTGGGCGTATCGGGCCCGGTGGTCGCCGACAAACTCTCGCTGGGTTTCAACGGTTCGCTGTGGAACGACGGCGGCTTCTATGACAGCAGCGTCACCGGCCATAATACCGGCGGTGGTGATGGTTGGGGCGTTGCCGCGTCGGCCAAGTTCACGCCCAATGACACGGTGAAGTTCAACTTCCGCACTGAATATTCCAAAGATTACTTCGATCCGGAATCGCGCTTTGTGACAACGCCGACCGAAGTGCCGCTGCCGGCCAGCGCCTTCACGGCGGCGACCGGTCTGACCACGCCTGTGATCAACGGCACCATCGCGACCAATCGTACGTTCCCACAGGTCACAGGCTCGTTGGGGAACGGTGACCGCTATGCTGCGCCAGCCCCCAGCCGCAACCCGCGCACGGGCGAAGACTATCCGGGCTCGGATCGCAAAATCTTCCGCAATACGTTGCGCGGCGAGTTCGATTTTGACTCCGTGTTGCTGACCTCGATCAGCCACTACGGCGACAACTCGACCTTCCAGTACAACGACGCGCATGGCTTTGGCGATTATGCCAGCCCCACCGTCAATGCCGGTCAGGAAAGCTATTTCGAAACCGATATCCGCCTGCTCAGCCAGGAACTGCGCTTGCAGTCTCAAGGTGATGGCCCGTTCCAATGGACGGCCGGTGGCCTGTTCTGGAACGAAAAGCTGAACCAAGCCACACGTAACCTGATCTGCGTGGCGCCGAGCGGTGGTTGCGCCGCGGTGTTGGCCAGCTACAACGGCCCGCCGCTGACCACCATTAAGCGCGATACCTATCACTATTCGGGTTATGCGTTGTTCGACTACGACGTCACCGACAAGCTGTCGGTTGATATCGAAGTTCGCTACACGACGGAAAAAGAAGACACCTCGGGCTTTGCGACGGTGGGTGCGGATATCACCCCGGGAGCAACGGCCACGTCGATCCCGACCACGGTGACTTCGTTCCTGGGTTGCCCGGGTGGATTGCCCAGCCGCAACGTCAGTGCGACGGGTGTGTTCACCTGCGCCACGGCGGGCCCGCTGATCACCGGTACGACCAACGTGATCAAGCAAGTGCCGTCCAGCTACACGCAAGCAACGGTCGGCTCGGTCTACTGGGCGCCGCGTTTCACGGTTGACTACAAAGTCACCGACGATGCGTTGGTATATGCATCAGCCGCGCTGGGTAAGAAGCCCGGCGGCTTAAGCCCCTTGAGCGGTGTGGGTGCGGTTGCCACCAACATCTACGACCCGGAATCAATGTGGGTCTATGAACTCGGTACCAAGACCACCTGGGCCGATGGTCGCGTGCAGTTCAACGGCGCAGTGTACTATCAGGACTATTCGAAGAAGCAGGTTTCGATCACCTTCGAAAACCCGCTGTCGAGCCCGCCGAACCAGCTGACAACCCGCGTTGTCAACGCTGCCTCTGCCTCGGTGAAGGGGTTGGAATTTGACTTGATGGTTGCGCCCACGGACTTCTTCACGGGCACGATCAGCTACACCTACAACGACGGCCAATACGACGACTTCAAGGACATCAGCAACACGGCCTCGGCCATCAGCCGTGCCGCGGTCCGCAACCCGAACAACTGTACGGTCGTTGCGGCCGGCAACCCGGCAGCTAGTCGCTGCGTGCTGGACTACTCGGGCTACCGTCTGGAAGGGGCATCCAAGCACAGCTTGCAAATGGGTGGCCAAGTCCGCGGCGATATCACGGCTGATCTCGGTTGGTTCTTCGACACCGATGTTCGTTATCAGTCCAAGCGCTACACCTCGTTCGAGAACAGCTTGTGGATGGACAGCTACTGGAACGTCGATATGCGCGCAGGCGTGAAGACCGACGACTGGACTGTCACAGCTTATGTGAACAACGTGTTAAACGACGACACCATCAAGGCCAGCGCTGTGTATCTGCAAGCCTGGATGGCCTCGTACCAGCCGCCGCGTCCGACCGGCCTCTACAGCTTCGCGTCGGGCCTGCTGCCGGATAAGCGCCAGTTCGGCATCCGCGCCAACGTGAACTTCTAAGTCTAAAGTGAACTTCTAAGACGCGAATTAAGAGCGTTACAAACGGCGGGACCTTCGGGTTCCGCCGTTTTGCTTTTGGCAAACTTGCTGTGCTTCCTTGCAATCCGTGTCGGGGGGGCTATTTTCGGGCCATGAGCCTGATTGACCGCATCAACGACTTTGTCGCCCAGTTTGACTTGCCCATCACGCGCGAGCCGCCACCTATTGTGGCTGTGGTGCGTTTAAAGGGCGTTATTGGCGGGGCGGGGTTCAGCCGCCGTGGCCTGAACGTGGCCGGCTTAGAAGGCATTTTGCGCAAAGCCTTCTCGCGCCGCGTACGGGCTGTGGCCCTGGTGATTAATTCCCCCGGCGGGTCGGCGGTGCAGTCGGCGCAAATCGCATCCTTGGTGCGTTACTATGCCGACGACAAGAAAGTGCCGGTGCTGGCCTTCGCCGAGGATGTAGCGGCCTCGGGCGGCTACTGGATTGCGGCGGCGGCCGATGAAATTTACGCCGATCCCATGTCGATTGTAGGTTCTATCGGTGTCATTGCCGCGAGCTTCGGCGTGCATGAGCTGCTTGCGAAGATCGGCGTCGAGCGGCGCGTGTACACGCAAGGCGAACACAAAAGCATGCTCGATCCGTTCCGCCCCGAGAACGCTGACGATGTGGCGCGGCTGAAGGACATTCAGGGCGACATCCATAAGCAGTTCATTAGCTACATCAGAACGCGCCGCCATCTGAAACTGAACGGTGACGACGCCACGCTGTTCAATGGCGACATCTGGACTGGCGAGAAGGGCAAAGAACTGGGCCTGGTCGACGGGCTGGGCGATCTGCGCACGATTTGCCGGCGCAAGTACGGCGACGATGTGCGCTTCATGACCGTCGAGCGCCCGCAAGGCTGGTTCCAGCGCCGCTTTGGCCGCTTTGCACCAGACGTGGCCGACGAGGGCGGCTGGGCCGGGCAGTTGCTC